>JBGSZT010000183.1:0-9255 GCA_041750255.1 Synechocystis sp. | reverse complement strand
TTTTTCCAAAAGCCCACCCTCTCTACTTTTGCCTAAATTCCTGACCGCTAAACTTGATCGGTTTCAACCTCCTGATACACCATCCTTAGCTGCTTAGGGCAAAGCCTGGTTCCAGTCAAAAACTTAAGACTGTCCAGTTATAAGATTGTTTCCAATTTATTGGATGTTTCTATTTTTTACATTGATTGTTTCTTTCGGTTATTTCATCCTGACTGGAAAATTGTTGGCTTCGCTTAGTTCGTTTCCTCAATTTGCTAATTCCTCAATATATTTTATTTGGGCTTTCATCTCTAACTTAATAATCGTTGGTATTGATAGTGCTATTTTATTTAGCCGTGAAACTGGAGTAAAAGTAGATGATTTGATAGTGATATCATCTGCGTGGAGTTTATCTGTTGAAATTATTTTTTATGCTCTGGCTCCTTGGATTTTAAGACTCAAGCGTTCGACCCAGATTATAACTTTTTCTTGTTTTCTAGGTTTAAGACTAATTGTATTTGTTTTAGCTGGCTACAGTTGGTCACCTTGGAACTATTTTTTCGTTTTTACAGCTATGCCTTTTTTCATTGGTGGTATTATGTCGCATCACTTGTATGAAATGATACAAGAAAAATACTGGTTTAAGAAATATGGAAAGCGATTAGGAATCACTTTGCTGACAACTTTATTTCTGATAATAATAAGCTATAAAAATATCCAGATATTGACCAACCAGAGTTAGATGTACTACTTTAGTCTTGCACTTAGCCTGCCATTTGTTTTTGACTTGACTAGCAGGAGTAAGATGGATCGATCAGTTGGAGAATACTCTTACTCAATATATTTATGTCATACTGTTATTCTTTCTCTATGGGCCCCATTAAGACATTTTATCCCTGAGACTCTTAAGATTTATATATTAATTTTAATGTGCTTAGTACTATGCACTTTCGTAATAAAAATAGATGAGAAAATTCAATTTTCTCTCAGAAGGAAATTCACAGAAGCTTGATACATTAAATAGAGGTCAGGAATCATCCTAGAGAGAAATGCAATGTAGTCAATTAAAAACTTTACTGGAACGATTTCGCATCTTTTTCCCTGAGCAGGGCATATTCCTGCTTGTAATCAACATCGACTACTGTTACTACTGATACCTCTAATCCTTTTTCAGCTTTTCCTGCACTCCCGTTGTAGAAGGACTCAATCCCATAGGTTGCTTTGCCACTTTTCTTGATGAATGAACAGTTTATTCTGTGCTTTACTCTCTATCCTAGTTACTATGGCAATGATTCTATTCATTTTGTGTTTCGTTTCGACACTTGCACCTTATCCAAATTAATAGCTTCTTTGGAATATTTTTTATTTTGTCCGCAGTATTGATGTGGCTAGCATTCAAGATGAAGTATTTGAGTTAGAAACACCCGCAGATTTCCAGTCTAGATTTTGGTAAGGTATATAGCGATCGCTACAAGCATCCATAACGCTAACAATTTTGCACTGGTGATTTACCGATGAATCTGCCTTTAGTTTCAATCTTAATTCCTGCTTACAATGCCGAACTGTACATAGCCAAAACCTTAGAATCTGCGCTAGCCCAGACTTAGCAAAATATAGAAATCATCGTGGTTGATGATGGCTCTAAATGATGATACCCTGGCGATCAAATAGAAGCAAGAAGAAAAAACAGATGGCGACTACCGCTGATGAAGTTTGAGTACTACTACGGCAGTTAATTGAATCCCATAAAGAAACTGATCGCCGTATGAAGCAGACTGATGGCTAATTGAAGGAGCTGGGCAAACAAATGGGGAGGTTAGGGCAGAAATTTGGCAGTTTTACTGAAGGATTAGCCTGACCTTCTATGGGAAAGATCTTGTGGGAAAAGTTTGGTATAGAAATAGTTAGTTCCAGCGTCAGGGTCAGGAAAGGGGGACAACACATGGAAATTGATGTGCTAGCCTATGCTAATAGTGATGTTAATGTGCTCCATATATGCGCCACATCCATGACAAGGTGTTTAAGATGGAAACCCCCGCAGATTTTGAACCTAGACTTTGATAAAGTCAGTGCTGGATAGTTCAAATTTTTATCGTTGCTGGTGATTGCGACCATGACTGAAAATGAAATTAAAGCTCTGATTCGCCGCGAACTACCCGGTTTGTTGGCCGAAGATCCTAGTATTCGGGATTTCATTCTACGAACGGTGTCTGAGTACTACACACCTAGGAATGAGTTTGACCAAAAGTTTGACCGGATTCTAGACGAATTACAGCGAGATCGGGAAGAACAATCCCGCAAATGGGATGAGCAAAATCGTAAGTGGGATGAGCAAAATCGTAAGTGGAACGAAAATCTAGCCGAAATTCGTCGTCTAGATAAGCGTTTTGACAGTACGATTGGTGCCCTAGGCTCTCGCTGGGGATTATCATCAGAGGCTAGTTTTCGCAACGCCCTAGCGGGGATTTTGGGGGATTCCTTTGGGGTGGAGGTGGTTAATTTGACTCTTTATGACCATGGGGGCGAAGTGTTTGGCCGTCCAGACCAGGTGGAGCTTGACCTGATTATTAAAAATGGCTTGACCATTGCCTGCGAAATTAAGTCCTCCATTGATAAGGCTGGCATGTATAGTTTTGGACGTAAGGTGGATTTTTACGCCAAGCATGAGGGGCGGGAAGTAAGCCGTAGAATTGTGATCTCGCCGATGGTGGATAGTCGAGCTTTGCCGGTGGCGGAAGCTCTAGGGATTGAAATCTATAGTTATGCGGATAGCGTTGAAAATCTTTAGTCTAAAAATTTCGCAAATTTTCTGCCTAGACTTTGGTGGGGTAGATGGCGATCGCCTATAATAAATGGCAGTATCCGATGGGCTACGACACCATGTACCAAACATCCTCCCCTCTTCCTTCCCCGGAAACGTTACCCACCATGTACGACCTACCGAGTGAAGACCCGGAGGAGCCTGGTTTGCCGGACGAATTTCATTTATTCCAGCCAGAACTACTGCGCCAAACCTTTCAGCCCCCTAACTACGAAGCGGAAGACTTTTTTACCGCCAGTGACCTCAATCTTTATTACGACCTTAATCATCCCCAATGGTATAAACGCCCGGACTGGTTTGGCGTGTTGGGGGTGTCTCGCCTGTACGAGCAAAAAGACTTACGGCTCAGTTATGTGATTTGGCAGGAGCAAGTGACCCCTCTGGTGGCGGTGGAGCTACTATCTCCGGGCACAGAAAAAGAAGACCTAGGGCGGAATTTACGGGATGCCAGTCAGCCGCCTAATAAATGGACGGTCTATGAGCAAATTCTGCGAATCCCCTATTATTTTGTCTTCAATCGCTATACCGACGAGTTTCAGGCGTTTGGCTTAGTCCAAGACAGTTACCGTCCTCTCCTAGTGGAAGAATCAGGAATCTGGTTAGAGAAAGCTCAACTAGGGCTGGGGCTATGGCGAGGGAAGTACCAAGGAATCGATCGCCTGTGGTTACGTTGGTATGACGAACATCAAAATTGGATTCTAACTCCAGCGGAAAGAGAGGCAAAGCGAGCAGAACAGGAAAAATCTCGGGCGGAACAGGAAGCCCAACGAGCAGAACAGGAAAAATCTCGGGCAGACCAAGAAGCGAACCGAGCGGAACAGGAAGCCCAACGAGCAGAACAGGAAAAATCTCGGGCAGAACAGGAAAAATCTCGGGCCGATCGCCTGGCGGCCAAGTTAAAGGCGTTGGGGATAGATCCGGATAGGGAAAACTGACAATACAGTGGTATCATAGCCCGACAAACGGCCTTCTTAGCCTCAATAAGTTCTCTGTTGACTGCCGATTATGAATTCACCGTTAGTTTCAATTTTGATACCGGCCTATAACGCCGCACCATACATAGCGGAAACCTTAGACTCAGCGCTAGGCCAAACTTGGCAGAACACAGAAATAATCGTGGTTGATGATGGCTCGACCGATGATACCCTGGCGATCGTCAAAGAATATGAGACAAAAGGCGTAAAAGTCATTGCCCAGGAGCACAATAGAGGACAAACTATTGCTCTAAATCGTTGTCTAACAGAAGCAAAAGGCGACTTTATTCAATATCTAGATGCAGATGATATTTTAGAGCCACAAAAAATAGAAGTACAGGTTAATCGATTGTTAAATGAGCCAAAGGGAACCTTGGCGATCGCCCCTTGGGCTAGGTTTTATGATAATGACTTATCAACGGCAAAATTCAAAGCGAATCGAGATTGGCAAGACTATGAAAAGCCCATTGATTGGCTTATCGATGGTTGGACGGGCTACGGCACAATGCCGCCTGGATCTTGGTTATACCCGCGAGATATTATCGATGAAATTGGTTTGTGGCATGAGTCGCTAACATTAAATAATGATATGGAGTACTTCACTAGAGCCGTAATCGCTAGCAAAAAGTTAGTCTTTTGTGCCGATGCTCGATGGTATTACCGCTCTGGAAATCCTAGTCTCAGTGGACAACGCTCTGAGCAAGCAATCTGGTCACAATGTGAAGTAATTCGTTTATCAACTGAACGACTGTTAGCGGTAAAGAATGGCGATCGTGCTCGTTATGCCTGTGCGTGTTATTGGCAATATTTTGTATTTATGGTATTTCCCCAAGCCAATGATTTGGTTCAGTATGCAGAGGATCAAATCAAGCTATTAGGGGGATGTGATTTAAAACCGGAAGGTGGAGCAATGTTTAGGACGATGCGCGGGATTTTGGGCTGGAAGCTGGCAATGCGTTTACAGAAGCTTTATTACCAATATCGTTACGGCAAGTAGGATGAGTAATCAAGCCGAACCAATCGCCTACAATAAAATTGAGAAATATAGAAATATCTAGATGGGCTATGGAACCATGCATCAAACCTCCCCTCCTTTGTCTCCCCGCAAAACTTTACCCACCATGTATGACCTACCCAGCGAAAATCCGGAGGAGCCTGGTTTGCCGGACGAATTCCATTTACTCCAGTCTGAATTACTGCGCCAAACCTTTCGCCCTCCCACCTACGAAACCGAGACAGTCTTCACCGCCAGCGACTTAAATCTCTATTACGACTTGTATCACCCTCAATGGTATAAACGCCCGGATTGGTTTGGGGTGTTGGGAGTCCCTCGCCTCTATGACCAACAAGATTTGCGTCTGAGTTATGTCATTTGGCAAGAGGGGGTCGCTCCTTTTGTCGTGGTGGAATTGCTATCTCCTGGTACAGAAAAGGAAGACCTGGGCAGAAATTTACGAGAAGCCAGTCAACCCCCCAATAAATGGACGGTATATGAGCAAATTCTCAGAATTCCCTACTATTTTGTCTTCAACCGTTATACCGACAAGTTACAAGCTTTTGGTTTGGTTCAGGAGAGCTACCGGCCGTTATCGGTAGAAGGCCCTGGGGTCTGGCTGGAAAAAGCGGAATTGGGGCTGGGTTTATGGCAAGGGTGTTATCAAGGTATTGAAAGACTTTGGTTGCGTTGGTATGACCGAGACTCCCAGTGGATTTTAACAGCTACTGAGCGAGAGGCACAACGGGCAAATGAAGAGGCACAACGGGCAAACCAGGAAAAATCTAGAGCTGATCGCCTAGCGGCCAAGCTAAAGGCCTTGGGCATAGACCCGGATGAGGATAGTTTATAAGGGACTTGTAATTATGATCGCTATCTCGACCGTTAAATCACAATTAGCCTTAGAAGAATTTTTGGGTCTGCCGGAAACCAAACCCTACAGTGAATATGTTGACGGCAAAGTTGAGCAGAAACCCATGCCCCAAGGTGAACATAGTATTATTCAGACTTTTTTATCTAGTCGAATCAACGAAGTTGGCAAATCCAGTAAAACTGCTTTGGCATTAACGGAGTTACGATGTAATATTGATGGTCGCTCTTTTGTGCCTGATATTAGTGTTTTTATCTGGGAGCGTATTCCTAAAACAGCAACGGGCAGAATTGCCAATCGCATTGATACCTATCCTGATTGGATGATTGAAATTTTATCACCGGAGCAATCGGCTAATAAGGTAATCAAGAAAATCATGGTTTGTTTGCAGGCAGGTACCCAGTTGGCTTGGCTGATTGATCCGGAGGATGAGTCGGTGCTGATTTTGAAACCTCAGCAGTTTCCAGAAATTAAATCTGAAGGGGATACGTTACCGGTTTTGGAGTCGTTATCAATGCTAGAGTTACCCGCTAGGGAGCTATTTAGTTGGCTCAGTTTTGATTAGAATTAAACCCATGAATCTAATCAAAGAAATTGCTCAGATTCGGCAATACTTGGGACAACGATGATGATAACAATTTGTTTTGCAATTTTAACTGAGATTCTTGAATAAATATTCTCTTCTCCCAATCAACTCAATTTTAGCTAGACTTATTCTAATGCTTTCACAATAATAAACAAAAGCTGAGCTTATTCTATTCTGGTACAATAATAGCTAGATGGCAAAAATTTTAATTCTGATAGGGGCTCATCTATGTACTGCTCCACGACCACAGAAAGAAGCTAACGCTTTAGCAACGTCTGGCCATGAAGTCACCGTTGCCGGATTTTGGTCTAATCCAGAACTGGTTCAGCGCGATCGCCTACTGATGGAAAATAAGCCATGGCAATTTGAACCCATTGTGGATTTCCAACCCCACCATAAAATCAATAACTTTGTCATCCGTTTAAGGGCGCGGGTTGCCAAAGAAATATTCGAAAGAGTCAAGATTTTTACACCGGATTTATTGGGCTATGGCACCAAAGCTATGCTCAAATATGCCCTCAAACATAAAGCTGATTTAACCGTTGTGCATTGCGAAGGGGGATTATGGGTTGGTCTTCAATTGTTAGGACGAGGCTACCGAGTCGGGGTTGATTTTGAGGACTGGTTTTCTGAAGACTTACTGCCCGAAGCCCGTGCCATGCGTCCAATTCAACAACTCAAATCCCTAGAAAATCAGTTAATTAATCAATGTAATTATTGCCTTACTACGTCTAATGTGATGGCGAAGGCCATGGCTACCGCATACGGTGCAAAAACACCAACGGTAATTTACAATACATTTCCCTGGGCAGAACGGCAAGAATTAGATGGAAAGATTAGAGATCGCCGTGACCTTAATATTCCCTCAATTCATTGGTTTTCCCAAACCATTGGGCCCGGCAGAGGACTAGAGCTTCTTTTTCAGGCTTTGCCCTTTGTCAAGCATTCCATTGAGATTCATCTACGGGGCAACTACCCTGAGAGTTCTCGCCAGTGGTTAGAGCCGCAAATACCCTCAAACTGGAAAAACCATCTATTTATCCATCCGACAGTTCCAAATCATGAACTACTATCTCGCATTGCTGAACATGATATTGGCTTAGCATTGGAGGTCACTGATATTCCTAGCCGTAATTTGACAATCACCAACAAGTTTTTTCAGTATATGCAAGCCGGTTTAGCGATTATTGCCACAAACACAGCCGGCCAATGTGAAATATTATCTAATCATCCAGAACTAGGAGTATTAATTCCCAGTAATCAGGCGATCGCCTTGGCTAATGCCATCAATGATCTAGTAAGTTCTCCCTCAATATTAACGGCTAAAAAACAATCTTCTTTGTTAGTATTTCAGCAAGATTTTTGCTGGGAAAAATACCCAGAGATTTTACAAAAGCCAATATCAATAAAAAACAATGCTTATTAAGGTGTAAAATCAATAAAGTTATAAACTCATGTTTACCATCTATGAATAACCATGTAACGTTGATCAAAGAAACTATTAAGAAACGAATTTTTGAGAGTGGTTGGATACTAAGACAACTTAGAGGACTATCTGCGGGTACAGAGTTGTCCTATGATTTATTTAGCCGATTAAGTGCGGATGAATTGGAAATTATATTTGACTGTGGCGCTCACAAAGGCGAAACTGCTATTGATTTTAAAAACAGATTCCCGTTAGCTCAAATTCACTCATTTGAGCCTATCAAGAAAAGCTTTGACGAACTCGTGAAAAGCACATCAGTATATCCACAAATTCACTGTTATAACTTCGCATTAGGTGACAATGAAGAAACAATTCAAATTCAAATTCAGCAGGATTCTCAAACAAATTCCCTCAGAAAAAGTGTGACAGACAACAATCTGTCAAATACTGAGTCTATCAAAGTTCAGACGATTGATAAATTTATGGAATCACAAAATTTATATTCTATCGATTTATTGAAAATTGATACAGAAGGCTTTGAAATTCAAGTTCTGAAAGGAGCAAAAAATAAGCTAGAAAACGGAAAAATAAAATTTGTACTTGCAGAAGCAACATTACAGGAAGATGATAGTGAGCATACAAATTTAAATAATATAATTGATTATCTAAAGCTTTATAACTTTAAATTAGTTGCAATTTATGATCAAGTAATTTGGAAATCTCCGTCACGGCTTGCTTACTTTAACGCTCTTTTAGCAAGGTCATAAATAGTACTCTGAAATCAATCTTCAATTTTCTATTTATTAGAAAAATTAATACACTGTCCACTTTAAGTTGCAACTATAACAAATATATATAAAATGGCCTCAATCAAAGTACATATAGTTACTTACAGAAGATCCCATCTACTCGTAAGAGCGTTAAAAAGCGTAATAAATCAAACATATGCAAATTGGGTCGCAGAAGTTATTAATGACGATCCCTCAGATGTGGGTGTGTTAAAGGTGGTTAATGAGTTAAATGATCCGAGAATACAGATATCGCAACCTGTAGTTCATCGGGGAGGGACAGAAAACTTTAATTATGCATTTTTATCTCAAGAAACTGAGTACGCATGCATCCTAGAAGATGATAATTGGTATCAAGAAAACTTTTTTGAACAAATGCAATCAGCATTAAGTGAGCATCCCAATATTCAGCTCGCTTGTGCTAACGAAATCTTATGGAAAGAGAACCAAGACAGCACATGGACTAATACTGGGAAAACAATTTGGAAGTACGGGGATGATGCTCATAAAGTTGAAATATTTGATTACCACTGGCTGGATAAATGTGGCTCTGCAAAGATATGCAATAGTTCAATGTTTTGGAGAACGAAAGAATCGCCTAAATGGCAAACTCCAAAATCAATACCTATTGATGTGACAGAACATTTTCGTGAACGAGTTGTTCCTCACCCCATACTAAGCTGTTAGGCATCTAAATCACATATAATATATCAAAAATGGCGGGATGAGGCATGGGAATTAAAAACTATCTAACACCGGAAGAAAAGCAAGAACTTCAGCAACAGTTGAAATTCCATGAACATCCAGACGTTCGGG
>JBGSZT010000182.1:0-6704 GCA_041750255.1 Synechocystis sp. | reverse complement strand
TTAACAAGATTGAGAATGTCACCCGTCTCTCCAGTCAAAATACGGAAGCTAACTCAGTCCCAGATAGAAGATCTACGGCTAGCTTCCGCCAAACTAAGTGGAGCAAAACGCCGAGCCTTTCAAGCAGAAATGACGCTTAAGGATTCTCCTTTACACTGTTTTGACCCACATTCCGCAGGTTGATCAGACCAACAAATAATATTTTTGACAGGGAGCATCATAGTTTTAGTTTAGAGCTTTCTTCCCTGTCCAATTTTCTCGGGCTACCTCACAAAAAAAGCTAAACTTTGTTATTCTGATTAGCTCCGGCAGAGTCTATCAAAACTATATTTAGAATTTTTTTGCCATGACTATTCTCCAAGCCAGCCTACGCCAAACGATTATTGCGGCTATTCTCGTCCTATTCTTGGGTAAATATTTCACCTGGCGCATCAAAATTTTGAGGGATTTTAATATTCCCGATGCCGTCTCTGGAGGCTTGCTAGCCTCAATTTTTTTTGGACTTTGTTATGGTTTTTTTAATTTACAGATAGACTTTAACCTCAATGTGCGAGATGCCCTATTAATTATTTTCTTTACGACCATTGGGCTATCGTCTAAACTCAAAACCCTACTTCAAGGAGGAAAACCCCTCCTGATTTTGGTGGGTATTGCCGTTAGTTATTTAGTTCTGCAAAATTTGGTGGGGTTAGCCATTGCCGCTGGAATGGGACTGGAATTACCCGTTGGTCTGATTACAGGTTCGGTTTCCTTGAGTGGAGGTCACGGTACGATTATTGCTTGGTCGCCGATTTTTCAAAATGAGCACGGAATTTATAATGCGGCGGAAATTGGTATTGCTAGTGCAACCTTTGGCTTAGTCTTGGGAGGAATTGTCGGCGGCCCTATTGCAAAGTTATTAATTGTCAAACACCAACTTAAGCCAGGCGATCGTGACCGTGACCTGACCATTAGTATTAAGCATGATCAAGAAAATGTCCAGATTGACTATGAAACAATGCTCAATTCTTTGCTAGTAATTGGCCTGACCATTGGCTTAGGCATTGAGATCAATGTAGTTGCTACTTCGATGGGGTTACGGCTACCGGATTTTGTTAGTTGTTTATTGGCTGGTATTATTCTTACTAATACAATTCCAGCTATTTTTAGACGCTTTCCTTGGCCCACTAATACCCCTTCTTTAGCCTTAATTTCTGATGTTAGTTTAGGCTTATTTTTAGCCATATCTTTGATGAGTTTACAGTTATGGACCTTGGCAGGAATCGCGGGATCCATTGCTGTTATTCTATTTATTCAATTTCTGACCATTATTTTATTTACTCTATTTGTAGTCTTTCCCCTCATGGGAAAAAACTACAACGCGGCGGTCATTTCTGCTGGCTATGCAGGTCTGGCTCTGGGGGCAACGCCAACCGCGATCGCCAATATGGTCGCTGTCACCGAACAATTTGGGGCATCTCCCCAGGCGTTTTTAATTATTCCCTTGGTGGGGGCATTTTTCATTGACCTGGCCAATGCATTTATTATTCAGAATTTTTTGAATGTCTTGAGTTAAGGACTGGCAATTTTAAGTTTATTAAAGTTAAGTTAAGCCGATTTTTTTTCTAAGAGGTTGTTTGAAAAGTCCGACCTGATCGCTGAAAGGCTTATTCTCTCGTTGAGGGACAGTGCCTGAAAACCCTATTCTCTCGTTTCACCTGACCCTTTTCAGACATTCTCTAAGCATTCTTGTATTCACCCATACAGTTTTTGGATTTTTAGGAAAAATGCCTTTATAGTTAGGACATTGATTTTTTTGGTCTTTAGCTCATGAAAATTCGTCTTAGCGTTATCTCAACGATAATCGCCCTTGCGGCGACTAGTCTGGGTCTGAGTAGTTGCGGTAATAACGCCAATTCGCCCACGGATAATACGTCTGGGCTGAAATTGCCGTTCCAAGAAACTCTCCGGCCAGTCGGGGCGGGCGCATCCTTTCCCGCTAACCTATACAAAAATTGGTTTGTGACCCTCAATCAAGTGGCGCCGCAACTTCAATTTGATTTCCAATCCGTGGGAAGCGGTGCTGGCATTGAACGGTTTACCGCCGGGCTGATTGATTTTGGTGCCAGCGACATCGCCATGACCGACGAACAGGTTTCCAAAATTGACCGGGGAGTCTTGATGTTGCCCATGACCGCCGGTAGTATCGTATTTGCCTACAATTTACCCGGAGTCAAGGAATTAAAACTGCCAAGATCGGTCTATGTCGATATTTTTTCGGGCAAAATCACGGAATGGAATGACCCCAAAATTGTCGCGGCAAATCCTGGCATTACCTTGCCCTCTGGAACAATAACCGTAGTACATCGTTCCGATGGTAGTGGCACAACCGCCGTCTTGACTCAGCACTTAAGTGCCATTAGCCCAGAGTGGCAAAAAAATATTGGGGCGGGTACAGCCGTTGGATGGCCCACAACCAAAGGGCGATTCATTGGAGGACGGGGGAATGAGGGCGTAACGGCTCTGATATCCCAAACCGAGGGATCGATCGGCTTTGTCGAGTATGGCTTTGCGACCAAGAATAATTTACCGATGGCATCCCTCGAAAATAAAGAGGGTCAATTTGTGGCACCCTCCAATGAATCGGGTACGGCTACCCTATCTCAGGTGGAATTGCCGGATAATCTGAGAGCTTTTATTACAGATCCGCCGGGGGCGAATTCCTATCCGATTGTTACCTATACCTGGATGTTGTTGTACAAAAAATACGACAACCCTAATCTGGCGATCGCCATGGAAGCCATGATTCAATTTGGACTAACCCAGGGACAAGAACAAGCGGCACAACTAGGGTTTATTGAACTGCCTGCCAATGTCCGAGAACGAGTGGCGGCGGCGGCAAATGAAATCACCCCGGATTTTGACATTAAACTTTCAGAGTAGAGAAACTCTCTGCCAACCAACTAAATGGGTGAGCATAAATAGTTATAAAATCCCCCCGTCCTACGGACTCCCCCCTTATCTAAGGTAGGCGGGGGCAGGGGGGATAGAACATCAAATTGAGGTCTAAGCTAGGAGTTTTGAGGTCAAAGCTTGATCGCCAAAGCCTAAAGGTCAAATCATCAAGCTCCAAGCTCAACAGTTACAGGTCAAAGCTCGAACGCTCAATCTCAAAGGAGAATCCTTTAAAAAAAGTACCAGTCATATGGGAAGTACAAGAATATCCCACCTTGGCAATGATGGATTTCGCTCTAAGCGAGCTTCAATAGGCTTCATTTCTGTTTTGTTTAGAGAAATGCCTTTCTGGTAAGCGGTTTGCACCAGCTCAATCACCGGGGCAATCCCTTTCCACGTCATGCTTTGTGCCCAAGCTAGCATATGTGGAGACATCAGTAAGTTTTGTGTCATTCCAATGACACTCCAGAATGCCCCAACAACGCTCAATCGGATTATATTTGCTGTGATAAGGCGGATAATACAACAACTGCACTGGCTTGCCGATTTGGTCTACCCAAGCCATCATCCGCTTGAGGAATTGAGTGTGAACCCCACTGCTTTCTAGACCGTTATCCACCTTGATTTGGATTAAGGGTATCTGTTGCTGAAGCTCGGGCGATAGTTGATTCCACCATGCCTCTAATCGGTCAACAATAAAATCACTGGTCTTGTAAGAGTTGCCAAAACTGATAAATAATTCCCCACTATCTTCATCGACGATGCCACAGGGAAGGTACTTTTCCTTCACTCCGAAATCATGATCATTAGCACGATAATCTGCCCTGGTTTTTCCCCCTCGTGGGAAATATTCCAAACTAACTGTGGCCTTGCAATCCAGGCTAATGCGTTTCGCTCCAACGCTTTGAGCTTGTTGCTCTTTGACTTTGATATTTTCAAAAATCAAGTCGGTTTCTGGGAGTTTTTTTGGGGTTTCGCTTTGACAACTTTACGTAGTCGATAACCCATGCGATTCGTCTTGCTTTCCCTTCACAGTACTTAAGCGTCATTTCTGCTTGAAAGGCTCGGCGTTTTGCTCCACTTAGTTTGGCGGAAGCTAGCCGTGGATCTTCTATCTGGGACTGAGTTAGCTTCCGTATTTTGACTGGAGAGACGGGTGACATTCTCAATCTTGTTAAACTACATTCAATACATTAACTTACTTTACACCCCCGGTACTTTTTTTGTCGGACATCGCCTTAGCTTTTTTGAGTAAGGTTAAAGTTACGACCAACCACACATAGCCCACGGCATAGCCCACAACAATATCGCTAGCCCAGTGGACTCGACAATACATACTACTTAGTCCAATCAGACCGATCCAGACCGTCGCCACCAGGAAAATAGAGCGTTGGTAGCGAGGAAAATAGAGTGCTAAAAGAGACGCGAGATAAAAGTAGAAAACCACACTGCCAGCGGCGTGCCCACTAGGGAAACTGCGCCCATGGACTTCTACAAGACTTTCTAGCGGACGACGACGATTAAAAAGCGGTTTTAGGACTTGGTCAATGATCAATAAAATACCCAGACTAGCCACCGCCAAGTATTGCGCTTCTGGCCAAAGACGTCTCCAGACCAAAATTCCCAGGCTAATCAGCACCAGCACCGCCGTTAATTTTGCTCCGGTGCCCATATAAATCCAGCGTAGGAGTTGCCCTAGCTGGGGGGGGATAATGTGCTGGAGCCAGTCTAAAAAGGCAACGTCGGCAGGTACTAGGCGATCGCCGTAGAATTGGGGCCCCAAAAGAGCCAGCAAAATGAGAATGACTATGCACAGTGTCAGGGGGACTTTTCCGGCGACCCTAAGCCAGAAAAATCGGTCTGAAGTAGGGGTCATGAATTAAATCAGCTTTTAATCAAGGTTTCTATCTATTGTCATCGTACTACCGAGAAAGATAATACAAAGCAGAATGTTACTATTACGTTTTGTATCGCATTTCATTAATTCACATAAATTACATACCCTCAGCTTATAACTAGAACAGAAGGCAACTACGGTGGCATTCATAAACAGAGCTATTAACTTGGTTTAGTAGACCAAGTCAGCAACTTTCAAATTTATTAAATCAATTGAATTAGGAGTATACCATGAGTCTTAAAGATAAAGCCAAGGCAACAGCTAAAAATATTGAAGGTAAAGTCCAAGAAGGAATCGGCAATATTACCGGTGACCCGAAAGATCAAGTAGAAGGAAAAGCAAAACAAGCAGAAGCGAAGGTTCGTCATTCTGTTGAAGATGCTAAAGATTCTGTCAAAGATACAATTGATTAGTTGGTTGTAGTCATTGCATTTTAAATGAATGGTTCAAGCCTTGGTATGCGATGGCATACATAAAACCGCCTATGCCATCAAATACCTTGCTGCTAGTGATTATTGCTCCTCAACCAAATGATCACTTGAACAACCATCAACCTGTTCAATGGGCAAATAATCTGAATAATGGAGTTATAAGAATGATTTCTTTTAAACAACTCGGTCGCTTAATTATCACCATTGGCTTTAGTGCTTTGGTTTTAATAACCAGTAGCCTGAGTCTTGGTGTCAAAGACAGTTGGGCGATAACATCCTTCCAACACCCGATCATTCAACTTGCAACCATGAGCCCAGCTGAGATCATGGGCAAAAATAAAAACGCAAATTCTGAAGCGGCTCAAGCCGAAAACGCCGAAGAAGCTAAACGGTTTAAAGCCGAAACACTAGAAGGAATGAATAACAGTATTGTCAACCCGGATTATCGCCCTGGTGGTAAACCCGAGAAACAAGAAAAAGAAGATAAACAAGATATCAAAGACATCAAGGCCGAGGCGAATGAGGCTATGGATTCGTTTGAAACAAACTAAAGTTTTTCATACATCTTTGATGACAACACAATCAAACTTAGATATTCTAATTTTTGATTAACGATGCAATTTTGGAAAAAATCATGACATCACAAAAACGTGCGGTCGGTACATTTTCGAACTATAAAGCCAGTGAACTTGCTCTTCAGGAGTTAGAAAGCAATGGTTTTATGATGGATCAAGTTTCGATAATAGGAAATGATGTTAATAGTCAAAATGAGGCTGGGGTAAATAATCGGGGTGATCAAGCAACAGATCAAAATGACTTAAACAAAGTCGAAGAAAAAGCTAAGCAAGGAGCTGTTACCGGTGGTACTGTAGGCGGTTTAGCCGGTTTACTAGTCGGCTTGGGAGTTCTTGCCATTCCTGGGGTTGGCCCAGTGATGCTAGCGGGTGCTGCCGCAACAACGATCGCCACAATGCTCTCAGGAGGGGCGATCGGTACAGTGGCAGGTGGCTTGACGGGGGGACTGGTGGGCTTAGGTCTTTCGGAAGATCGTGCTCAACACTATAACGACAGCATTACTAATGGTGAATATCTCGTCATCATTGAAGGGTCAGACTCCGATATTGCCATGGCCGAATCAATTCTCAGTAAACATAGTATTTGTGACTGGTACATTTACGATTTAGAAAATGAATCAATGTCAACTACCCCAACAGCGTCAACTGTCGAAAGAACAACACGTCCTTTTCGACGTGATTAGAAAACCAAGTATCACTAGATAGACCTCTTTAAGGAAAATCTAGTGAACTGGACAGTCTTAAGTTTTTGACTGGAACCAGGCTTTGCCCTAAGCAGCTAAGGATGGTGTATCAGGAGGTTGAAACCGATCAAGTTTAGCGGTCAGGAATTTAGGCAAAAGTAGAGAGGGTGGGCTTTTGGAAAAA
>JBGSZT010000181.1:0-13833 GCA_041750255.1 Synechocystis sp. | reverse complement strand
TAACCAAAATTTATGAGTCTTTCTTGGCTTCTTCTCTTGTTATTTACCTCGGCTTAAGTTATACTCTTGCCAAAGCATCTAACTTTTTCTAGTTTCTTGAATTAACAAGGGTTGGTTTCTTCTTTCAAACTATTGATTTTTCTAGGTTCGGGGCGCTTCGTTTCGCTCTCGCTCTCAACCGCGCATTTACCAATATAGGGACTCCCACCTCGATTGTCAACCCCCTTTTAAGAAAAAAGTTTTGACTCCCCCTTGGAATTAAGCCTTTAACCCTTTTCCTGCAATTGATCTGGGGTTTTAATTAATTTGAATTTTCATGGAATTCGTACGCTTCTACTACCCGTTGCACTAAGGGATGTCTCACAACGTCGGCTTGGTTTAGATGGCAGAAAGTAACGCCCTCAACGGATTTGAGAATGGTTTGTGCCACCATTAAGCCAGATTTTTGATGACTGGGTAGATCGGTTTGAGTGACATCTCCGGTGACAACCATCTTGGAACCAAAACCTAGGCGAGTTAGGACCATTTTGAGTTGAGCCGGGGTAGTGTTTTGTGCCTCGTCCACAATAATAAACGCGTTGCTGAGGGTTCTGCCTCGCATATAAGCCAGGGGAGCGACTTCGATTTTGCCTCGTTCCATTAGGTCGGGGATTTTTTCGGGATCAATAAATTCGTAGAGGGCGTCGTAGAGCGGACGAAGAAAGGGATCGACTTTTTGTTGGAGGTCTCCGGGTAAAAAACCCAATTTTTCACCAGCTTCGACCGCTGGCCGGGTTAAGATCAATCGTTCACATTCGTTATTGAGTAGAGCTTGTACAGCTAAAACCGCGGCCAGAAATGTTTTGCCGGTGCCAGCGGGGCCGATACAAAAGGTAATGTCATGGTTTTGGATTGACTGAATATATTGACGTTGACGAAAGGTTTTTGCTCGAATAACCTCTCCTCGTCTGGTTCTTGCAAGAATTGTTTTTTGGAGTGCTTGATAATCTTCATTTCGCCCGGTATCTAGGGCTTGTAGGGCTGTCATGATATCGGGACGGGAGATAGCCTTGGCGTTTTGCCAATAGGGGGCAAGGGAATGGAGAATTTTGAGGGTTCGTTCTACGACTTGAGACGTTTGCCCTACTATATGTAGCTCCTGACCCCGTAAAATTAATTTGACGCCGGTGTGCCCAGCTAAATAGGCTAAGTTATCTTCTCCGGTTCCAGCGAGGGCCATGGCGCTTTCTGGGCTAGGGAGATGAAGAATTTCTAAAGTTTCAGCCATAGAGAAGAAAAACCGAGGGGATTGGTGGGATCATGTGCCTGATTCTAGGCGTTTTTGCCAGTCTAGGTCGGTTTTATCGGAACGTTCAGCCTCTTGTTCCAAGAGATCTTGGGCACTGGTGTAGGTGATGTCATCGGCGGTGATGATTTTTTCTCGGGCAAATTCTTGAGCGAAGTCGAGTTTATACCGGAGGGTGGGGCTGGGTTGAAGCAGTCGTTCCTTTTGCGCTTGACGTTTCTCGTTTCGACCCTCAATGCCGGTATTAATGGCTTGAATCCAAAAGTAGCGTCCGAGGGGAATAGCTAGAAAGCCAACGCCATAGGCAAGCAGTAGATAGTAAATACTGGCGACAAAGTTAACTAAGCTGAGGTCGATTTCGGTGCTATGGAGGAGTCCCCCGAGAACCATTGCTAAAACGATATTGACAGAGCCGAGGGCTATCGCCCCTAGGATTTGTCCCGTGCTGGCTTTACTAAAACGCCAGGGTTTTTCTTTAAGATAGGAGGAGAGGGAGCTAATTTTGCGCTGTTTGGCACTGACCTGGAGCTCTGGGAAAAGATAAACGAGTTCTCCATTGGGAGAAACCTGGGGATAGCCATTAAACCGGGCTAAAACGGGCAAAATATAGTCTTCAGTATCTTGATTGAGGGCATTAACACTATCCAGATAGGGAGCGGCTTGTTCGGCACTGATGACACCACTGTTGTTGCGAATGAGAGTGCCAATATCTTGCCAGCGACGTTCTTCGAGGTCGCTGTTGGGATTGCCATCCCCGAACAGGAAGGAAAAAATAGCTTCTAAAAAGTTGAGTTCTGAGGCTTGTCCGTTGTTGGTTGTCGTTTTGGCTTGACGCGGGTTGTTTTGATTGGGGCTAAAAATCCAAAAAATATCGGTTGGGAAGAAAAAGAAGTTAGGGCCATCGTCACGACTAGAGCTACTATCACTATCTTTAGAATTGATAGCGATTAAAATAGCGGCGATCGCCACAAACATCAAAACAATGGAGACAATAAGGATTACACCAAAGGAAATACGGATTAGGTAGAACAAAACCTCCCAAACTTTTTGCCACATTTCCTGTAGTCTTAACCGCCAAAATTTATTGCGGAGAATCGTGCGAAAGTTTTTGGGAAATTGAAAAACAATATCCCCCGTGTCTGCCACTTGCAGATGTCCCCCTGCTTCTGAGGCAAGGGTTAGCAGTCCTTGCTGAGCCAAATTAAGCTCCAATCCTGCTTGACTAGCAACATCGCCAACGGTTGCGACATAATCTAGTTGCTCGACAGATTTCATGATTTGAGGATTGAGAGGAAGAGTAGCAACCATGGCCATTAGGGAAAACTATTGTGGGTAAACCTTGCTCTACTCTAACAAAGGATTTGATGGCGCGGGCCTGCCCTAGATGTCAATTGTCAAGAGCCTTGCCATTCCTTAACAAATAACGTTAATATATAGTTGTATGCGAGGGGCCGCAACGGTTTCGACAGGTTGGTGAAAGCTCCCCCGTGATGCAGGTCGAGAGTGAGTCTCCTCTCGTAAATCAAAGACTCAAAAAAAATGTAACTGCGAATAACATCGTATCCTTCAAGCGCGTGGCAGTAGCTGCCTAAACTCGTCAGAGTCCGCTTACTTCTAATTTGACTCCGTTAAGGATTAGAGGTTAACCCCAACGGATGCACTGCCTAGAGTTCCTTTAATTGGCTAGCCAGTAAAGATTCAACTAAAGAATCCTACCATCTGGGATAAGTGATGGTTCTTGCCCTGAGGATTAGAAGGGATAAGCCTGTGAATGAACGGTAAGTAAATATCCAGTTTGGACAGCAGTTCGACTCTGCTCGGCTCCATCCCCAAATCCCGCCTTGACTTGTTAAGGTGGGGTTTTGCTTTTGGGTTAAAATTCTCAGATGGTTGACGGCCTAGTTTGTGAGTGCAATTTGGATAACGTTTGCTTGAGTCAAAATAATTGGCAAAAGATTGGCTTAGGAAGTTTCCTGGCTCTGCTTCTGGTGAGTTGTCAGTCCCCCCCTCCGGTTTCTCAACCCAGCCCAAGCAGTACGCCAAACCGAAAAAGTCAACTCAGTTTAACCAAGGCAACCCTGGAACAAAGTAATGTCAACGGGCAAACTCTCTGGAAAATTCAGGTAGAGGAAGCAGTTTATTCGCCTGACCGTAAAAATGCGACCCTCAGCCAGGTCAAAGGCGACCTCTATAACGATGGCAAAATTGTCTTGAAAGTTCAGGCGGATAAAGGCGAAATCAAGGAGGATGGCAACATGATCGTTCTTAAAAATAATATTGTGGCGGTTGACCCCCGCAATAAAGCAGTTTTGCGGAGCCAAGAGGTGGAATGGCAGCCAAAATCCTCGGTTTTGATTGCTCGCAAAGATCTGAAGGGAGAACATCCTGAACTGCGGGTGACAGCCCGTGAGGGACGGTATGATACGAATCAACAAGCGTTACTGTTGACGGGTAATATTGTGGCGATCGCCGATACGAGGCGACTAGAGCTTAAAACAGACTCTTTGCAGTGGGATGTCCCTCAAAATAAACTAATCGGCACTCAACCGATGAAGTTGGTACGTTTTGAGGGGAAGGAAATTACGGATCAAGTGATAGCGAACCAAGCGGAGGTCTGGCTTAAAACAAAACAAGTTTTAATTAAGGACAATAGTGAATTTCGTTCACTGAAGCCACCACTACAAGTTGCGGTTAAAACCCTCACCTGGGACTACGAGAAGCGCACCATTGAATCCCAAGAGCCGGTGCAAATCGTTGATTACCAGAACCAAATGACCATCACGGGCAATCGGGGCCGGGTAGACTTCAATCGAGAAATAGCTTGGCTGACGAATGGGACAAAGGGCAGAAGTGAACAACAGCAATCCCAGCTTTTTGCCGATCAACTTATTTGGAATATGCGGGATGAAACCCTAGAAGCCTTGGGAAATGTTATTTATGAGCAAAGTCGTGGCGTGAAATTTAATTTGACCGGAGATAAGGCGATCGGGTCTTTGGTGCAAAATACGGTAGTGGTTACGAGTTATCGTCCTGAGCGCGTTGTTACTGAAATTTATCCGTCTCCCCGTTGAGAGCATGAAACCTATGACCGTTGCTTCAGCCCTAGCTCATCCTTATATTTTATTTGTTAATACTGATGAGGTTCTAACCCATCGAGCCAGCCAAGACCTCCAAGAAGCGGGCTATAAACCGGTTTTTGTGGCGGAGGTAAACCGAGTTCAGGAAGAGTTAGAGCGATTACAGCCAAGCTTGATTGTGATTGACCGCACACGCACGGGCCCGGAAGGAGTGAATTTGTGTCGGAGTCTGCGGAGTCAAAATTATCCGATTACAGTCTTGATGGTGGTAGAGCAGGAAACGGTGGAAGAGCGTGTTGCCTGTCTTGAAGCGGGGGCAGATGATTATTTGCTGAAGCCTTACCGAGCAGAATCCTTTTTACAGCGTATTCGTTTTTATCTGCGCCCCAGTGAAACGCCGCTGGAACAGCTTCAATTTGGTAACTTAATCCTAGATGTGGCCTCTCGTCAGTTTTTTCTTTCGGGCAAGGTAATTGAATTAACGATGAAGGAGTTTGAATTACTCAAGTATTTGATGGCTAATGCCAAGGAAGTCGTTACTCGGGAGCAAATTTTGGATAATGTTTGGGGCTATGACTTTCAAGGAGAATCTAATATCATCGAGGTCTATATCCGCTATCTACGGCTCAAAATAGAACAGATGGGGCAAAAACGATTAATTCATACCATTCGAGGCGTTGGCTATGTCCTGCGCGAAAATTAAATTTGACTCATTATAAATAAGGCGTAATTTATAAAAAATGTTTTATTCCCTACGGGCGTCGGTCGGGGTCTACGGTGTGGCCCTTAGTCTATTCCTCTCGAGTTGTCTGCCGGTGATTTCCTCGCCGGATTCATCTCCTAGTGTGCCAATGCAGGTTTTGCCGATTACCGCTCAGTTCACAGTCGGCGATCGCCGGATTGAGCTAGAAGTAGCTAAAACCCCAGAACAACAGGCAACGGGATTGATGTCTCGACCAAGCCTAGCTCCCAACCGGGGTATGATGTTTGAATTTTCTCCGGCTCGGGTAGCTCGTTTTTGGATGAAAAATACGCTGATTGATTTGGATATTATTTTTCTGCGCCAGGGGAAAATTTTGTCGATGGAAAAAGCGGTGTCACCCTGTCCTAAAGACCCCTGTCCGGTCTATGGACCCTTCCTAGAGGTGGATCAGGTGGTGGAATTGGCGGCGGGGCAAGCTGAGCAGTTGGGACTTAAGATTGGCGATCGCCTGAGGATTGAGCCCTTGACAACGCCTTAAATTTAAGATTTAATTTATAGTCCAGATTCTAGAAATCGACTATAGTATTTCCTAAGGCAAATTTGCAATCGAGACATATTGGTGTGAGTAAACAATAGTTTTTTAAAAACGTTAAGTTAAGTATTTGTTTTTTAGATTGCGTTGTGGGGGAATTTTGGTTAAGATAACCCTCACTTAATAAACTCATTTTAATTTTGATGAAGAATTAGGCCATCTCAGGTGATGGTTTGCTTCAACGTTGCACTTTAGGATCTTTATTTTTGATGGTTGATCATTGAACCATTTTTCAAAATCAGTGATATCAACAATAAATTTTATAAACTATCCCGGATAATAATGTCTCCTTACTCTTTACTAAATTTTCTTAAACAAGAACTATCTCTTTCCGACGCATCCTTGGCGGTGGCAGAACGAACTGTACGTAATCACCACGGCCCATTGCCCATGGTTCTTTTGCAATATGGGTTAATTACCCTGGATGAGCTAGACCGGATTTATGACTGGCTAGACCAGGGTTAATCAATTCGTTTTGTTTAGAGGGGCACAACCTGGATCTCCACTTCCGCCGTAACTTCGGGATGGAGCTTCACTTGGGCTTTGTAGAAACCGATTTGGCTGATCTCCGGTAGCGTGATGCCCCGACGGTCAATTTCTTGATTCGTTGCTTTTTGAATAGCATCGGCAAGATCTTGAGTTGTCACTGTTCCAAAAATAGATTCCCCTTCACCCACTTGCTTGGCGATTTCAAAACGGCCAATGGTTTGAAGGGCAACTTTGCGGGCTTCTGCTCCGGCTTTTTCGGATTGAAGTCGGGCTTGCTCTTTGGCTCGACGTTGTTCGACTTGGCGTAGGATTCCACGAGTTGCTAGAACACCAATTCCTTGGGGAATCAAATAATTGCGAGCGTAACCAGGGGCGACTTCTACGAGATCGCCGTTTTGACCAAGTTTATTGACGGGTTGATTTAAGACAATTTGTACGCGCTTAGGCATTGTTTTGAGGTTCCAATACTAAATGTTCACTTAATAGCCACGATCTATCATGATACCGAAGTTTTGGCTAGATTTACGAATTCCAGGTTCTCTCGTTAATTCTGCAAGCGAGAATTTTGCTAGGAAATCGCCGTCAACCCTGGCAAGTCAAAGGGCTCGAGTCGCTGAAATTGTGGATGGTAAGGACAATGCTCGCAGTGGGCATGGTGGGGAAACTCTAGCCGATGGCACTGCCATTGTTCTAGCCAGTGCTGAAATTGGGCTAGCAGACGGGTTAAGTCTTGGTGAGTCTGGTCGTGGAGAGTTTGGCTATAGGCAATGGAGAGAGATTGAGGCTCTTTAGGCAAACGCACAAACCAATAGGTCATGGAAAGTTGCTCTGGTTTGTACGCCGTTGTTTCTGCCAAAACGTAGAGATAAAGCTTGGTTTGCCAATGATTTATAATTTTTTGAGGATTCTTTTCCGGTAGGGGGTAGGTTTTCCAGTCTAGAATTTCTGCTCCTCCGGGCTTGAGAACTAATAAATCATAAACCACCGTCAAGAGATTATGATCAACCTGTAACGTGCGACTATGCTCCGCCTCTTGTTGTTGGTTGGGAGTGGGATGAGCCAGGGCAGGTACGGTGGCGATTAGGGCAGATAGGGATTGGGTTAGGTCGGGATCCGTGGCGAGGATCGAGTCTAGGGGCAAGCCCAATTGCCATTGTTGAAGCAAACGGTGAAATTGATTCCCCCAGGTTAGTCTGGCTTGCTGGTCTGGCGATCGTAGGGCCTCCCAGGGCTCTAGGTATTGGCGTTGAAATTGTGGCGGGCAAACCTCAAGCAGTTGCAGATGAGATTGGGATAAGCGAAGTAAAGGAGCGTTCATGGGGGTGAAAAATCTGTTATTAATCTTAAAACTTGGATGCAACCTAGAAATTTTATGCTAGAACAAAAAAATATGACATGATCTAATGAGTTGTATAGGAGCTATAACGATGAAAGTTGAATTTCCCGATGCTCGCCCTCTAACCCCAGAAGAGCAGGACGAATATAACCGGCTTAAAACCATTATTGAACGGGCGATCGCCGATAAAGTTGTGACCGAAGCTGAAGTGGAAACCATTCGAGCGACCGCCCTACGAAACAAGCCCAGTCCAGAATTGTTATACCAACAATTACGCCTCTACCGCGAATTGGTGACCGATAAAGTGAATCAGGGGCTATTGATAGCCGAACGCTTTGGAGAATTAGGGTAACGAGTTACTCACCATACAAATTGGCGATCTGACGATTAAGAATCTAATTGTGCGTTACTTCCTGCTCAATCAATTCTATGATTTGTAGTATATTTCGAGGTTGAGATGGTTCAACACTATCTTCTCTAGAAATGTGAACGTGATGAGGAAAATTATCGAGATCAGGAAAATGAGGTACATTATTCCAGCGTTTAATTAACTGGGTTTGATCTCTGTTCATCCATTGGTAGCGGTATCGTTCTGTTGTTAATTGTAAGTCACGAAAAATAAAATACTCAGCCACTTCTAAAAAGTCACCCTTAATACAGGGTAAACGCATCTTGTTAATAAGCTACGGTTATTCTCAGTAATATTGAGCATTTAAGTCAATAAGAGGTGAGTTCCAGTATCATCATAATACAAAAAACTATTCAAAAGTAAGATTTTTGAGGGCTATGCGTTTGCTCTGTGATGATTAGACTATTAAGCTATTAATTATTTAGAGGATTAGATATGCTCAAATAATACCATTAGGCTTTAATGTGATCTTGATGGACTGTCCGCCTAGCCTGAGTGTTGCCTCGGTGCAAGCTATTCTAAGCAGTAGACCTTATCAATAATAAGGTTTACTGCTCTGAAATGGGCTATAAAGATATAGGAATTGAAGATTTATCATCTAGAATTGATTTATTTTTTTATTTCCAATTAAGTCTAGTGATCGCGTTTTAATCCTAACCCTTTGTGAACCTGCTGCCCTTAAAGGACTTCCTAAAACAGTGGCAATATACTAGCAAAAACATACGACTTACGCATTTAATTCATCAATAGTATCCATTACTGCTGGATGGTGATTTTTTCATGATTGTGATTTTACAAGACGAGTAATTTACGCCGCATGGCCTCCATACAAAGAGCAACACGAGGACTCGTATGGTTTTCGTCGAGATAGTCAATGTTTAATTTTACTTTTAGGCGTTGAACACAGTTTTGGATGGTTTTCAAAGAAAGGTTCATCTGCTCGGCGATCGCCTTATCGGTGAGGGATTGTTGACAAAGCAGAGTTAAAACATGGAGTTCTCGTTCAGTTAAGTCGATGTTGTGGCGTAGATCTCTGGGAAGAGCGAGTTTGCCGTCTAGGGCCTGTTTTGCCCCTTCCAAAAATGCTTTGCGACGTTCGAGTTTGCTGACAACCGCAAAACCACCGTGATGAAAGCCAATGCGATGGGAGATAGGTTTGAGATAGCTGTACTCACTGGTGTAGATCAAAATATTCAAATCAGGATATTGTTCTAAAACCTGTTGCAGAAAGATAAGAGCATTGTGGGCTGATTGTTCTCCAGAAAGCGTGCCAACCAATAAATCAACCACTGCTAGGGTAAAAGGTTCAAGACTAAGCCACTCAAGGGCTTCGGGATGAGTATCGACAATGGTACAAACCGCGTTGGGGTCTATTTGTTTGAGAAAGAGGCAGTTATTGCGGGCAACTTCGGGGTGATCTTCAATCACGAGAAAAACGGAAGAACTGGGTTGCATAGCATTACTTTTATTGATGTCAAACCAGACCCTGTTCAGTATATGGCATTAGTTTTAACTTAATTATGTATTTTTGGGTATCCAGGCTTGCTTCCATGTCAATTTAATACGCAGTCCCCCTTCTTTTAAAGGAAGACGTTGAATAACTCCGTCGGGAAGTTCGGCGGCGATCGTATTCATTAGTTTTGTACCGTAACCGCCCTTTTGTCGTTGTTTGTCTGTAGTTTCATAGGCTTTTGGGTCGAAACATACACCATCATTTTCAATAGTCAGAATAGCTTGATTGTCTTGCTGTTTGAGGCTAACAATAACCTGAGTGGCAGTCCCGTGAGGAGGTTGAGCATGGTGAATAACGTTATGGATGGCTTCTTTAAAAAAGCGATAAATATCTTCGCGGGCTTCGAGCCATAAACTGTTTAGAGTTGGTTCGGTAAGGGGTTGTAATTGTTGAATGACCTTGAGGGTGAGTTCTCCCGATTGGAGCAATTGGGTGAGTTGCGATTGAATCCCCTTGTCTAAGCCATTTCGCAGTTCGGGAGTAATATCTAAGGCGATCGCATGGGTACGGCTCAGATGTTGGCGCAAGTGAGTGCCGAGGGTGGCCAGTTGATCGATGATGGGGTCAATGGATTGTTCAGGAAATTTACTCTGGAGGATTTCTAAGCGATCCATGATCACTTTTAGTTCTTGCAATGGGCCATCGTGAATATCGGAGGCAAGGCGGTGCAATAGTTTCCGTGTCTGAGAAATAACGGCGGCTTGTTCAACTGTTTGCAGGCGATCAATCTCGCATTGTTGTTGGTTAATCAGGTCTTGTTGAAGTCCCAACTGTAAGCAGACTAGGGTTGATAGTCCTGTTGCTGTCCAGGTGATGAGGGGTAGGGCTAGGGGTAAAATCCAGCCCTGGGCTAAGAAGGCAAAGTGGAGCAATCCCAATCCCATCAAACCCAAGAGAGGATAGAGCCAATAACGCGATCGTTTTATGGTGGGGCGATCTCGCAGTGCCGTTTCGTGATCGCGCACACGAACCATGACCCAGTGACTAACACCGATGCCTCCCAAGAGAATGACGGCAAATTGGAGTCCTTTGGGTAGGGTTTCTGGAGATGGGATTAGAGCGAGATGGAGGTGGGGAATAAGAAACAAATCGGAGAAAATCGCACTCCAAAAGATGCTCCAGCTAATGCCAAGCCAGAGGGCAGTGCGTGTCCAGGTTTTGCGGGAAATCATTTTGGGTTATTGGATTCGGCGATCGCTAGTGGTTGAGATCAGTATTAAGAAATATTTTATAAAATTACATTTTTATTGTTAAAATTTGGTTACAAAAAGTTATTGCTCTTAACACTAAATAACTTGTAGTCAATCTTTAATTGTAGCGAGTTTTTGATGGCGATCAGATGCAGATAAACGTATTTTGTTTTGCGGTTTAACGCAATTTTCTTTGCGGTAATTCCTATCGAATCAAGGACTCAAACGATTTACTCTGGTTGTTAGCTGATGAAAGGAAGAACGGATTGACAAAAGGCCAAGAAAAAATCTTTTTCTAAATAAGCCCACTTTTCCTATGTTTAGTTTCTTCGATCTATGGAGTGTAAGTCATGACAGTTACGCTTGAGAGAGTTAGCACAAAAAATGTCTCATCTTCTGTGGACGATGTTTATCCTGCGCTTAATCCCAAAAGTGAATTATGCAAATACGAAGATTTTTGCATTTTAAGTACATGGGTCAGGCAACGCTGGGTTCCACTCCACCCCTCGCAAGCGGTAATGCTTGCCTTGTTCGATGGAAGAGCCTCGCAAGAGGAAATAGGACGACTGTGGGCTTATGTTTATAACCAGCCAGTTGGAGATGGTTTGACAATGGCAGAGGCTTGTGTTAAGAAGTTTGAAAGATTTCTTGATCTACACACTGAGCCTTCTGATTCTCCACTTCATCCGTTCAACCCCAAAGACTTTATTTATAACATCAGTGACGAATCCGTATACAAGGCGGCTGTTTTTGGCGATCAAACAGGGGATAAATTCCCGATTCCTGTAGAAATATCTCTTAATCTTACACAACGCTGTAATTTCAAGTGTGAGTACTGCTACACAACACCAATATCTGAGGATTCGTCTAAACAATACACTGAACAATGGCTAAATTTACCAAAAGTCCTTGCTCTTTTGGAGGAAGCGGCTGATCTCGGAACTATTTATGTTGCCATCACAGGGGGGGAACCAACCCTATTCAAGGGGTGGATGGATGTAGTACTCAAAACACTAGAGCTAAACATGATTCCGGTAATGACCACGAATGGCTCTGTCATTACTTGTCAGCAAATTGAAACGTTAGCTTCAGCAGGAATGAAGGAAATTACCTTCAGCCTTGATGCCTCTCTAGCCGATTTGCACCACAAAATAACCCGAACTCATAATACTTTTGATAGAGTAACCAAGGCAATCAAGAATTCTGTAGAAGTGGGTTTGCACACAAATGTCAAGTGTGTTTTAACGACTTCCAATTACGAAAATATAGTTGAACTTATCGATTTTGTTGCTGAGTTAGGGGTCAATGAGTTTGGAATAACTTATATGGAGCCAGGGGATCGTAATTCCTGTTCAACGAAGCTTAATCCGCAAGTGGAATATGCAGATCTTCTCGCTCTGCGTAAAGTTATTATGCAAAAACGACAGGAATATATGGGCAAATGTCAGATCTATCCACCAAAAGATATCAAGCAAAAATACGATTATGTACCCTGTGGTGGACTCCATACTGGTATGATCATTAATGCCAGAGGCGAGGTGAACATTTGCGACAAACTTATTAGTGAAAAAGATTTCATTTATGGAGACACTTACAAGTATTCTTTGAAGGAGATATGGGGAAGTAAAGAATATCAAAAGCTACGTGATAGGACTTTAGATCCTCTAGTCATAGATCCAATTTGCCGAGAATGCTCCAAGCTAAGACTTTGCCGTACAGGGTGTTATAGCAAGTCACTGATCCTAACAGGTAACCCTTTCAGCAAAGACCCCGACTGTGGGGGACCATACTGATATATGAGAAGTGTCTCATAGGAAAATTTTTTCTACTCAAAAAAGGAGGTTAATACTTGATATAAGATTCTTTTTATGTTATTTCCAAGAGATTTTTCACGATTTAATTAAGGAGAAAGCAAATGTCTAACACCAATCAAATTAATGAAGTTGAATTCACTAAAGAATTCCTGAAAAAAACAGCAGAGCAACTGAAGGCGGAAGCAGCACGTTGCGAGGCAGCCGTTCAAAAAATTGAAAGCGCAGGAGAGTTACCTGAAGCAGGAGGCGACGGGTGCGTAATTATTCGAGGCGGTTGTATTGCCTTTAGTCCACTGTGATTTTCAAATAAATTAGCCAGTCTATTTGATTAATTCATGTTTCATTAGGCTGGCTTCCTAGTTTGGGAAAGAGAAAATGTCTAATACCAATCGAATCGATGAAGTTGAATTCACTAAAGAATTCCTTTCAGGAATGGCAGAGCAACTTAAGGGAGAAGCACAACGTTGCGAAGCGGCTGCTCAAAAAATTGAAAGCGTAGGACAGTTACCTGAAGGAGGAGGACCGTTTACTGATTATTGTAACCTTATAAGAGGTAATTGCATTCTATTTATAGTGCCGATTGATTCATCTATTGGCAATTGATTCATGTACAAATTCAGAATGCCACCTCAAATATTTATGTTTTCCGTAAATTCTTGCATTTTTAGTACACCTAATTTAAGGAGAAATAGCTATGCCAAATGACGAAATTACTCCAAAAAAAGCTTTTGTCTTTGCAAACTTATTCCTTACACTTACTCAAAGAAGCTTAAGTGCAGTGCCATCGGGGCTAGAAAATCTATTTATTGGTGAAGTCGTTAATGAGCCTACGAAAATCGTCGATCTGAATGAGAGAGATCTGTTCTACGATTACCCTGTCGCATTGAATGGGAATCGGCTTGGTACAGTTAGAGTTGCAGCAACAAAATTGCTACGAAACCCCTGGGTCTCGATCCACAATTTTCTATAAGAGGTTAGGTTCTGAAATTATGATTTCGGATAATATCAGTCTTGCTAAACATCGGTATATCAAGCCGAGCTTGTTGAAAATGGCTCTCAATTTTTTAGGTACGGTTAGGAAAGTTGCTCAAGCAGAAGGCAGATTGACTGTTTCAGAGCAAACACAATTTTTAAGATTTAATATTTGTCTAGAGTGTGACAATCTTTGGTTACCTGAGAACGGGAAAGGTGGTGCGAGGTGTTGTGAATGTGGTTGTTTTATCCAACCGAAAACCGTGCTTAGAGCCGCCGACTGTCCTCTATCTAAATGGCCATCAGTCTAAAAAAACTGGACAGTCTTAAGTTTTTGACTGGAACCAGGCTTTGCCCTAAGCAGCTAAGGATGGTGTATCAGGAGGTTGAAACCGATCAAGTTTAGCGGTCAGGAATTTAGGCAAAAGTAGAGAGGGTGGGCTTTTGGAAAAA
>JBGSZT010000180.1:0-8642 GCA_041750255.1 Synechocystis sp. | reverse complement strand
GCCCGCTTCACTGGGGCGAATCTCAAATTCAGCGTAGCCAAACCAGGGCAAATTTTCGATGGTCAGGGTCTCAATTTGAGCCGGAGCCGGTAAATCCGCTTGAACTTGGGCTAAAAATGCCTCTAGAACAAGGCGATCGCCAGAGCTTCTAGCAATAAAGTCTGAGGATTTTTTTCCTCGGTTAGGTCTCCAAAGAAAATAACGACCATATTCAACAAAATCAGGTTACCTACAGCAAATTGGAATCAGCTATGTCATGTATGCAAACCCTCAAAGCCAGTGCTAGAAACCATTTACCAATTTATTCTTGTGGTAGATTTGCTCGCAAACTGCTGTAAGTTGGATTTTAACTCGTGAAAACTAGTCACCTTAAACGGAATCGCAATAGCTAATGGTTGCACAAATAATTCATAAAGACCTGTTGCCAGCATCAACAAGGCGATCGCCGTCAGGAAACGCTCAATAACCTCGATGAAATGAAACTCTACTTTTTCTATGAACCATTGATGGGTAACGAGTTCCCATAACAAGTGACTCGCCAGGAGACAGGCATTGATAAAGGCGGCGAGAGCTGTTATCAAAATAAAAAAGACAGAGACTAAAATGATAAACTTTACTTGATAAAGTAAAAATTTAATCAATTTGCTTCCTGCCATTCGGAGCTAAGGGTGCGAAAGTCAAATTGAGTCACATTGGGATGACAGGCTACACAGGTTTGGGCCGTCATATCCGCTGGGATCGGCACCTTGGGATGTAGGGCTTTAAAATAGCGAGATTTTTCGGCATAGAGAGGAACCGGACTATCGGGCGGCAGAGGACGAGAAAAGTTGCTGACGTAATCCCAAATCAAGAGTTGAGTGAAGCGATTAAAGTTGGGGACACTAGTGCCATAGTGTTTTTCCGGGCGGCGCAGAATCTGTTGCCAACTTTCGAGGGGCAGGACCTCCGGCGGTAGCGCAATGTGACAGGTGGAGCAGGTTTCTAGATAGGATTCAAAGCCCGGTTGATAGCGAGTCGGGATGGGGTCAACCGAACGGGGATTGGCGGGAATGAACACTTTTTTATCTTTAAGGGTTGATAAATCGGCTGGAACTTGGGTGATCGGGCGCAAATGCTCAGGATTATCCAGGGCTGAGGCGGTTCCCCAGCCTAACCCCAGGCACCAGAGCAAAATGATGACGACCAGGCACAATTGCCAAAGGCGAGATTGCAGGAAATGCATAGGCGTTTAGTGGGATGGATTTTTAGAATTAGTTGATTGACCCTTGGCCCAGGCTTCTATTTTTTGAGCCAGTTGGGTATGAAGTTTGTGACTGGCTTTATAGGCCAAAAAATGTCCCTGGGGAAGCCGACCCAAAAGACTTAAATCTCCGATTAAATCTAATAATTTGTGGCGCACGGGTTCATCGACAAAACGCAGGGGAGGATTAAGCCATTGTTCGGAGTCACACACCAGGGCATTCTCTAAACTACCGCCTTTGATTAACCCAGCTTGGCGCAATTGTTCAATCTGATCGGCAAAACCAAAGGTTCTGGCCGGGGCGATCGCCATTCTAAAGTCTTCCTGCTCCGGGTGCCAGGTAAACCACTGCTTACCAATGGGAGCATAAGCATAATCGACGCCGTAACTAAACCGTCTCTCTGGGCAGGGTAATACCCCAACAAAAGCATCACCAGCACAGATCCACAGGGGTTCTGTAATCACCAGGGGAGCATCGGCCTTTCCCATTTGAGTCATTAGACCCACACTGGCGATCGCCTCCCACCACGGTAGGGCAGAGCCATCCAACAGGGGAATTTCCGGCCCATCCACTTCAATACACAGATCATCAATATCTAGGGCCACCAGTACCGCCAAAAGATGTTCCACTGTCCGTACCGTTTGGCCGATTTCCCCCAACTCGGTGGATAACATCGCTTCACGGACTTGGCTCAGGTCAGCCGGAATGATCGGCTTTGTGGGCAAATCAACCCGGACAAAATAACGTCCTTGACCGGAAGGCGACGGTTTTAAGCACAATGTCGTTGTCGCCCCGGAATGTAGACCCACTCCCTGAAGTGTTACCTCTGCCTTAAGTGTCTGCCTCATGCTGTGGAGACCCCCTAGAATTTTTCACCGATACCAAAGTTGACCCGTGACTCACCCTGGTCATTGAGGCCAAAGTCGATGCGAATGGGGCCCACCGGCGATTGAATCCGCACACCAAGTCCATAACCCAGACCAGACCCGGGTAAACCCCGAACCAGGGAAGGAACCCCCGGCACAGCACTATCGGAGCCGAGGTTTGTTCCATAATCCACAAAGAGAGCGCCCCCGACGGCGGAAATAATCGGAAAACGGTATTCCGCCGTGGCCTGAAAATAACTACGACCACTGCCGAGTTCACCTTCGGCATAACCCCGCACTGAGTTACTACCGCCCAAAATAAAGGCTTCATAGGGCGGTAAGTCTCCCAAAATTGTCCCCGCTTGGACATTAAAGGCCAGGGCTTGGGGCTGGGTTGTTTCGGTAAAGCCAAAGCTGGTTAAATCTAGCCAATTGACGGGTAAATAATAGCTATAACTGCCGCGTAGACGACTTAACAAAATATTACCAGAGCCCAAAGGAAGACTTTGTTCTATACCAAAGCGTGTCACCGAGCCACTGGTGGGTTGTAGCGAATTATTACGGGTGTCTTGGGAAAGACCAAAGGACAAGACAAAGAGATCATCGACGCCACTGCTACTAAAGGACAGGGGTTGGGAGCCAAAATCATTCAGCGGAGCGGAGAGGGGGGACAAACGACCATCGGCATCTTCAATGCGAACATTTTGATAGACCAATCCGGCGGATGCTCGCCAATCGGGGACGGAAAAAACATCCTTGGCGATCGGGCGCATAAAACTAATCCCAGCTCCCGTGCGGACAACCCGAGGACTATCTAAATTTTCTAGGGTGCGAATGGAGGAATCATCCCCGTCATAAACCAGCGAAATTGTCCGTCGCCGGAAAATATTCGCCGTGTAGGAGCTTCGGTAGGGGTCTCCGCCAATCCAGGGGTCAGTAAAGCTGACATCAAACAATAGTTCACGTTCCCCGAGCTGAAACTCGAGACCGACCGTTTGGTTGTTGCCCCCTAGGTTTGTTTCTTGGTAGCTCAGGGTACCAAATAGTCCACTCGAACTACTGATGCCGGCACCGGCGGCAACGGAGCCCGTATTGCCTTCGACTACATCCACATTGACAATGACTTCCCTCGGGTCAGTGGCAGGAGTAAAGGATAGGCGTACGTCTTCAAATAGTCCCAATCCGTACACTCGCTGTAGATCGGTACGGGCCAAATTACGGTTAAAAACATCCCCCGGCTTTAACTGCATTTCTCGCGTGACAATAAACTCGCGGGTACGACCGTTGGCGGGTTCATCTTCAGCGTTAAAAAAGCGGACTTGGATATTTTGAACTATCCCTTCGGCGATGATCAGTTTAACCTGTCCATCCTCGCCAATGGTGGGAGAGCCCACTACCTGAGCCAGGTCATAGCCATTGCTGGAATACCATTCATTGATTTTTTTGATACCCTCTTGTAACTGCCGCAGATTCAACACCTTGCCATACTGGGGGCCAAACGTTTCCTCCACTACCTTGGCGGGCAATACTCGTTCCTTTTCTTTAGCAGGAACGGTTTCAATCACCACGTTTCTAAAAATGGGATTGGTTTGCACTTCAAAGGTAACTCTAACCCCTAGGGGCGTGTCCGTGGGCGTGGCCTGGACGTTACTAAAAAAGCCCGTGGCATAGACCGCGTTCATATCCTCTTGCAACTGAGTGCGGGTAGTCACTCGACCGGGCTGGGTGCGAATGGCATTGTATACGAGGGTTTCTAGCTCAGGGGAGGTTCCTTTGACCACTACCTCACTTACCAATACCTTGGGTTCACTCTCTGGTGCCGATTCACTGGTATTGGGAGGGGCTTCTGCGGGCGTGCCGGGAGAAAACGAGGGCAAAGTCTCGGTTGGACTTGGACTGGATTCCGGTTTAGGGGCAGATTCTGCGGGAACCGGAGAGTCTGGGCTAGGCTCTGGCGCTTGGGCCAACGGTTGGCTAGGGGGCAATAAAATTTCCCCATTTTCCCTCGCCTCCGTCACCCCTGGCGCAAGCAATGGAGTGGGAGTGGCCGCTTGAACGCCAGTGGCGCAAAAAGTCAGTACTGTTGTTGTTAGCAGAACCCTAAATACCGGCAATACCATTACGCTTTTAATCTCGTTTGACACGTCCAAACACCCAATCAAGCAATAAAGTGAGTAAAATTTCAGAAAAAAGTAGCAGGAATAACTAACCGCTCATTGTGAGGGTTAACTTGCAAGATGACAAGGTGAGCCGATAAACGCTAGGAAACGTTTACCTTGACCCTACTCAATACAGAAGGTTCCAGGATAGCGCTAACGGAGAAGCTCCGCAATCTGGCTCAAAACCCTTTGTTGAACGGTTTTGTAAGCCGTTTCTACCTGTCCTAAATCTTTTCTAAAGCGGTCTTTGTCCAGCACTCGAGCCTGGGGATCGCTCTCGTGTTGATCCCATAATCGGCAGGTATCAGGACTAATTTCATCGGCAAGTAAAATCTGGTTCTGGCGATCGAGCCCAAACTCGAGCTTAAAATCCACCAGGATAATATCGCATTTTTGAAAAAAAGCTGAGAGGTGGCGGTTAATAGTCAGGGCCATGTGTTTGAGCTCCGCTAATTGGGATTCATTGGCGACCTCTAGCATCAGAATCCGGTCGGGAGTCAGTAGAGGGTCGCCCAGAGCGTCATCTTTGAGATAAAATTCGACCAACGGAAAGGGTAATAATGTTCCTTCGGCTAAGCCAGTTTGGCGACAGAGACTACCCGCGGCAATATTTCTAACTACAACTTCTAGGGGGATGATGCTGACAGCTTTAACCAATAGTTGATTGGCGGCGGGGCTATCTAGATAATGAGTCGGCACTCCCAGGGTTTCTAGCCAACGAAAAAGGGCAATGGAAATCGCACAATTCATCTCTCCTTTACCCTGGATTTGCCCCCGTTTTTGGGCATTAAATGCGGTTGCGTCATCTTTGAAAACCGTCAATAAAATGTCTGGATTATCGGTAGAGTAGAGGATTTTGGCTTTTCCCTCGTATAGTTTGTCCATAGTGATTGCTGAGTCCGCAAAGCTTCATCTTACCCTGCGGCTGTGCCAGCCTTGGCAGGCGGCGATCGCCAAAGTTCAAAAGAATTAAAATAAATCAGGAAATCTAGTTTGAAGTACCATCATAGTAATTCCGTAGGTGAATATAGTGAACAGTCTAATGATTCATGATGCAACCACACTCAATTTAGAAAGTCATAAATCGTTTTTTGTACTGGATTTTTTGACTGAGAGGATCACTGTGCGAGAACTGATTCGCAGTAGAGTCTATCAGGAAGTAAATGACTACAACACTCAACGGCCAGACTATTTTCAAGGGTTAGTAAAACCAGTTGATGCGGAGGAAAGTCTCAATGGTTATAAACTCCGTAAACCTCGTCAGCTAGATTGGGAACAACAGTTTGAAAAGGCAATTACTGCCTTTGAACAAAATGGATTTCTTATTTTAGTGGATGATGAACAAGTGACCGAACTAGAGGAAGAAATTGTCATTCTACCTGGGACATCGGTAACATTTTTAAAATTAGTGCCATTGGTGGGAGGCTAAAATGTCTGAGCCTATCATTGACTCGCATTATGTCGCAATAATCAAAACATTGCTTCAGGATCAGCAATGGGTCTATCCCCGAAAAAAGTCTCAAGAAGAAGAATCAATCTTAGCCCTAGAGCGTTCTGAACAGGCAAAGCTAGCTCTGGCTATGGTGCAGTGGTGTCAACGTGATCGTGATTCTTGGCAAGTAGCCCATGCATTGTTTCGTATTTTGCAACGTCAACTCCCTTTTACCCTCCAGGAAATTTTAGACATTCTAAAGGCATTGCAAACCAATATTTTTTTACTTTTTTTAGGAATGAATAGAATTCCGTTTATAGTACAGAATTATTTGAGGGAGCATCCATCCACTCCTGAGCTTGAAGATGAAGTTGAAAAATTTTGCCGGCTTCTAGAAAGCCAGGGGTCTTCCCAACGCAAATGTGCTACCAAACTCCGAAAACTTTTTCTGATTGATGAACAAAAAAGCCCAATTTTATTAGGAGAAGTTTGGGCTGACACTGCTATTCAGTATCTCAAGACTCTATCTCGGTCAGACTACCAATTGTGGCTATATCTCTTGACAGAATGTACCAGTATTGCAGGGGGGAAACCCACCGCTAAATGGCTTCGAGTAACCCGCGGTTATCGAAATGATATTGGTATTAAAATTTTTCAACAATGCTTACTAGACTGGTTTCTCTTAGTAGATCGTCCGCGCACTCAACCCTTAGCCGATTGGCGAGGAAATGCCGATCTGATTACGGATCAAAATGCTGATATTCTCAAAGGTTTGGTGTGGCTTTGTGCTGACAATGATAATCCTGCCATCGCCCGTACCCTTAGTCAGCTAGCGGTTTCTGCCTACCGTAAAGTTCCTCAAATTGGTCCCCGTTGTGTCAAATTAGGCAATGCTTGCATTTGGGCGTTGAGTCAAATGCCAACTCCGGAGGCGATCGCCCAACTCTCGTTACTCAAGGTCAAAGTCAAATTTGGTACGGCTCAAAAAGGAATTGAAAAAGCCTTCCTCCACGCCGCTGAACGGGCAGGTATATCCCGCGAAGACATTGAAGAATTAGCTGTACCAACCTATGGATTAACTGAGGTGGGCTTGAGGCGAGAGAGCTTAGGAGAATTCACCGCTGAATTAGTCGTGACCAGTAGTCGCAGTACGAATTTGCGCTGGTTCAAAACTGATGGTAAAGCCCAAAAATCTGTTCCCCAGACAGTCAAAACTAACTATGCCGAAGAACTCAAAGCTCTAAAACAAGCTGAAAAAGATATTCAAAAAATGCTTCCAGCCCAAGGTGATCGCCTTGAATCCCTTTATATTCGAGAAAAAACCTGGGACTTTGCTACCTGGCAGGAACGGTACCTCAATCATCCACTCATGGGTTGCCTAACCCGGCGACTGCTTTGGCAATTTGAATCTGACCATGATCAAGCCGTGGGGATTTGGCATAATGGCCAACTATGTGACCGGGGCGGAGAGGCGATCGCCTGGCTTCAAGATCACACTAAAGTCACTCTATGGCATCCAATTACGGCAAGTCCTGACATCATTCGAGAATGGCGAAACTGGCTGTTAGAGAAAGAAATTCAACAACCCTTTAAACAAGCCCACCGAGAAATTTATCTACTAACTCCCGCTGAAGACAATACTCGTATTTACTCTAATCGTTTCGCCGCCCATATTCTCAAACAACATCAATTTAATGCTCTCTGCGCTCAAAGGGGCTGGAAAAACAAACTTAGACTAATGGTAGATGACGACTATCCTCCCGCTTTTTTGCCGTTACCCCAGTGGGATTTGCGCGCTGAATTTTGGATCGAAGGTGTGGGGGATGAATATGGTACAGACACCAATGAAGCTGGAACATTTCTCTATCTCGCTACCGACCAAGTCCGTTTCTATCCTTTGAACTCAGCGGAAAACCATGCCCATGCCTGCGGGGGTGGATATGGGACGTATGGCATCGAAACCAGTGAACCCATTCCCCTCTCACACATTCCCGCCCTAGCGTTTACCGAAGTGATGCGGGACGTAGATTTATTTGTCGGGGTAGCCAGTGTTGGCAACGATCCCCATTGGTCAGACGGTGGCCCAGCCGGTCGCCACTGGGATTATTGGCAGAGTTATTCCTTCGGAGAACTCTCCGCCACTGCTCAAACCAGACGACAGGTGCTAGAAATGCTCATTCCCCGCTTGAAAAAAATCCGCGACCGCTGCTCTTTTCAAGACCGTTATTTAGTCGTAGAAGGTGACTTCCGCCGTTACAAAATTCACCTCGGCAGTAGCAATATTCTGATGGAGCCCAACGAACAATACCTCTGCATTGTCAAGGCACCGGGAAAAAGTGGAGGCAGTGAGCAGGTTTTTTTGCCGTTTGAAGGGGATAAAACCCTGGCAGTCATTCTCAGTAAAGCTTTTTTATTGGCAGAAGATAGTAAAATTACTGACCCTTCTATCTTGATTCAAATTCGTCAATAAGGCATTATTGGAAGCACGGTATTATGAGTACATCCGCAGGGCAATCGATTAGTCTACTGCAGTACTTGGCAGTTTTCGCGTTTTGAGAAGTGTGCTGACAATGGATGTGGTAGTATCGTCGAGTCTCAGCTGGATTCCAGGGTAATCCCATGGATCAAAAAAGTCAGAATATGCCTGACTCAAGAAGAAGAGAAAGCAAGAAGTTATTGTCTAAACCAGCCCTATAACGCTTCATTTTAAGACTGCCTTTAGCGGAATGGTTACGAAGAAAATTAAGGGCAAGACGTCGTAATAATATTGATGAGGTGATGCTCACAGTCTGAGTAACCCTTCTTGCAACCTCTCAAAAAGTGAGGGTTGACAAAATCAAGGGTGAACTACGTGGGCAAAGGGGTAGTAGGGGGTTGAAGGATACGTTCACGAAGAATGTCTGGCAGAGAAAGCACAGAAGAATCGTCACGGAGTCGGGAGCCA
>JBGSZT010000179.1:0-2619 GCA_041750255.1 Synechocystis sp. | reverse complement strand
TTGTTCATACATGCTCTGGCGGAATTGGCTCAACTGCTCGAAAATCATAGGGTCAATGTGCATTACTTTTTCATTGACTTTACGGCAGTTAGTGCCTTGCACGGACTGCCGTTTTCTACCCGGTTAGTCCAAACTCCAGTTGAAGATAATTGCGTTACAACGATCCTAAAGCTCTAGAGTTTATCTCACCCCCATCCCCCAAAGCCCTTCGGCTTGTTTAGCTTTTCGGACCGGTTTTTATAATGCTCCTCATTTCCCTTGTTTCCTTGGCGATCGCCTCTTTATCCGCCTTTGTTTGCATCAATGTTCAAGAAGACGTTGTCAGGGCCGCTCTCGCTTGTGTTTCCGTGCTTTCCATTTTGCTAACATTATTTTGTGCGCCCTGGCCCTTAAAATTGACGCTCTTTACCGTACCCCTGGTTGTAGAACGTTTTTATCGATGGTCGTCGGAACAATCCTTAGACTAGGCTCACCTAGCTTGAAGCACTGGTATAAAATCGCAGAGCAAACTGCCAAAACCAATGGGAAAAGGCTAAAAGAAACACCGCTAAGCCCAGAGAGCCCAAAATCCAGGGCGTGACAACTTCTCCCAACATCGCCTGGGCCGGAAGCGTCGTTAAAAAAGCCACCGGCACGATAAAAGTAAAAAAGAGGCGATAAATCGCCGGAAAGGCCACAATCGGATAGCGCCCCGCTTCTAGAAGCCCCCGAAGTACTTCGGTAACATTGTAGATTTTGACAAACCAAATACTGGTTGCGCCCAAGATAAACCAGATACTGTACAGGATTAAAATTCCTAAGAAAAGTAGCGATAAACTGACTAAACCATTAATCAGAGACACGTTTAAAATATTTCCGGCATAGAAAATTAGCAGAGAGCCGAAAAAAAGGTCTGGGATGCCCCAGGGCGAAATAATTCGACCTGATAGCCAAAATTGACTACTAATCGGTTTCAATAGCACAAAATCCAGGGTTCCTTTTTCGACATACTCAACAATGCGATTTAAATTCGGCACAAATAGAGTCGCCGCCACGCCCTGTAAGATTGTAAACATACCCAAAACAATCAAGGCCTGATACCAGTTCCAGCCCGCAAAATTGTAGCCGGTGCGATAAAACAAATACAGGCTAAAAATACTGCCTGCCAGATTGGCCAAACTGCTAAAACTAGCCAGGACAAAATTGAGGCGATACTCCAACTCAGCGGCGATCGCCGTTTGCCAAAATAGGCCAAGAACCTTGCCATAGGTCGGAAAATCTAGCATGGTGTTTTAGACCGTAGCGGGGATCAAACCAGGAGCCAGGGGAAAGCTCAGGGATTCCCGTTGTTGTAAATAAAGCTGAGCCACATCCCGAGCAAGGTTGCGAATACGGCTAATGTAGCGAGTCCGCTCTGTGACTGCAATGACACCTCGCGCATCCAAGAGATTAAAGGAATGGGAGCATTTCAGAACATATTCCAAGCTGGGCAGTACCAAACTTCGTTCAATCAATTGTTTAGCCTCGTCTTCGTAGAGATTAAACAAATTTAGTAAAAATTCAGGGTTAGACGCTTCAAAATTATAGGTACATTGCTCAATTTCTCCCTGCCAAAAAATATCCCCGTAGGTGATCTTTTCATTCCATTGAATTTTATTAATGGCATCTACATTTTGCAAATACATCACCAATCGCTCTAATCCGTAGGTGATTTCAATGGAAACCGGGCGGCAATCGATGCCTCCACACTGCTGAAAATAAGTAAATTGGGTGATTTCCATGCCATCGAGCCAGACTTCCCAACCGACGCCCCAAGCGCCTAGGGTCGGGGATTCCCAGTTATCTTCCACAAAACGAATATCATGGTCTTCCGGATGAATACCCAATACCCGCAGGGAATCGAGATAAATATCTTGAATATTATCCGGCGAGGGTTTGATCAAAACTTGATATTGGTAGTAGTGCTGGATGCGGTTCGGATTTTCGCCATAACGGCCATCGGTGGGACGGCGACAGGGTTCGACGTAGGCCACTGACCAGGGCTCCGGCCCGATTGCCCGCAGGAAAGTGTGGGGACTCATGGTGCCAGCCCCTTTTTCTGTATCAAAGGGTTGGGCAATTAAACAGCCCCGCTGGGACCAAAATTGATGTAATTGGGTGATTACCCCCTGAAAGGTCAAGGTCATGACGTTGTAAATCCTGTTGACTATCGGCTTTCATTGTCCCACAGTAACGCGGGTTCGTTAACTTGCTTTAGAATGGGCGGAATCATAGCCAATTCCTTAATCTACCTCAACCAACGCTTATGCTACGTCCTAGGATTGTCACTCCCGTCGCTAAAGCCCAAACTCTTTTGAAAAACGTGGCTAATCTTATCCTAATATCGGCGATCGCCGTTCAGGTCATGGCGAAAATGCCCGGATGCGGAAGAGTTTCAGTATGATCCGTAGTTATGGAGCTTAGTATTCCTCTTCCATGAATCTCGGAAAGAAAATTTTTCAGTACTACACAAAAAGTCCATCCATGAAGGTCTTTCAAGGTTTTCAATACTCGACAACTATGAGCGGTAATATTTTATCAAGTACATTACCTAAAACCCCTTTCGCTAAAGGCTTTCGACAATTTTCAAAAAACCGATTT
>JBGSZT010000178.1:0-6780 GCA_041750255.1 Synechocystis sp. | reverse complement strand
TGGTAGAGCTCCATAATAGTCCTGGCTGAAGTGATTTATATCAGCCAGTTTCGGACATCTTGGGCCGCTTCGGTCACGGCATGTCCGTTTTCCTTCTCTTCATCCCGCTAGTCCACCGAGAACTTCCCACTGTCCAGTTCTGTACAAGATCGTTTGAAATATCGGTTTTAGAGTGAGTTAATGCATTGAGATCATCTCTTGCAGCTATTGAACCTTCGACAAAAAGACTGTATTTAGCACTTAAATGAGATGTTTCCTTAAAAGCACGGTATAAACTTTTTAATCCATCTATCGCATCGGACAATTTCCATTGTCCTCGCTCTGCATTCCGAGTTTTCACTTGAATAAAATGCCAGTAATCATCGTATTCAACGACAATATCTTCAAAGTGCTCCATGATTATAGAGCGTACTTTTTCTTTGCGCGCACATGCTAGGCAAAAAGGTAAAGCAAGCTGCGCCTGATAGCGAAACCGCTTCAGTGTATCGGTACCTGTATCATCGGGCGGTGTTTGATTAAGAAGATTTTTCATTATGTGCTGCTATGGAAACTTCGGACAAAGCTATATAATTGATTGATGAAATATCTATACCACCAGTAGCTTTCAATTTTTACTTTTAAGCAGCGAAAATAGAAGCCCTACAGTAATTTCTTCATCAATGGTTTAGCCGTATAACTACTGATTATGCGGAAAGTTTTCATGTATTATTCTAAATGAGGATTTTATTACGAATTCTTTTGTATATTACCCCTAAATAGGATGATCGCCAGAAAAGTTTCGTATATTAATTCAAAAAAGCCTGTTATGCAGATCATCGTACTTTTTTAGAACTTTACGCCACATTGTAAACGTCTTGCCTAGATCCTCAAAACAACCCAATAGACCCCAATCATTAAAGGAATATTGCTTCGGAAGTCAAGAGTGAAGAAACGGAAAACAATAGCAGTGCTACGGATGACTAATGTAAACCTATTCAATAAATAGTTTACTTTGCGGATAAGTAAGGTAATCCTTCACATCAAAACATTTATCCCACGGATAACTATATCAATCTTGTTGCAAGCTGTAGTAATACTGCGGACAAAAAAGGTAGCTTTACGGATAACTATTGTAAGCCTACGGGCAAGAAATGTAGTGCTGCGGACAACTGTTGTAAAGCTACGGATGTAAAAAGTGAAGACCCGGAAGCTTCCGCAACCCCACCTATGTTGTCCATGGGATAGAAAATCCTAGCCGTCTCCATACCCATGGCGTGAGTCGGTCTAATATTTCTTGCCGGCAAGTATTTTAGTGTTAGCATTTGCATGGAATAAGAACACTCCACCCTACCCTAGCGTTAACCATGACTACTCAAGACATTCCTACTATTCCCATTGTCTTAGACCGTCTCTTAGAAGAGGCCCGCCTTAAACTGGCGATCGCCCGTGAACACGTCCAAGAGCTAGAAAGCTTCGGTATCACCAACGACTGGCTTGACCAAGGTGAAAGTGATATTGCTACGGCAGTGAGTTACCCCACCTTTGGGCAACAACGCAACGAACTGAAAAGTTTGACCGCTGCAAAGGATAGCAAATTAGAAGAATGTGTGCAGTGGGGGCGTAAATTACGATTCCGAATGGCGATCGCCGCTGAGGAGCAAAAATCCTTAGCCGTCCAGTTTCCCTCCAAGGACTGGAACCAAGCAGAAAAAAGCGAATCGAAACTAATCACCCTTTTTCCGACTCTTTTACAACTGGCTCGCACCCAAGCCACAGCTCTGGTGAGTGCCGGCCAAACCGAGGCAGACCTTAGCCGAGGGAAACAACTCCTAGAGGAATTGGTCGCGGCTAATCAAGCCCAAGAAGAATACAATCTCAAACGAACTAATGTCACCGCTGAACGCCGAATTGCCTTCCGCAAACTCTATGACAGGGTGAATCGTATCAATAAGTCCGGTCAAATGGTCTATGGTGTTGAGAGTGCCAAGGGTAGATTATTTCGTAGTTCTTGGACTCAGGCGATCGCCACGGAAGATGTAGAAATGCTAGAGTCCCTAGAAATAAACCCAAGTGACGAGATTGATGAATTATCATAATCACCCATTACAAGAGCGCAGGGTTTTCATGAGTCATGGGGTACAGAGGCATTGTTTAAGATATCGGCACTTAATCCCGTCAGCATCATAACCTCCGTTAAGGGTAATCCCCTTTCGAGTAATTTTTGAGCAACCTCCAGTTTTCCTTCTAATTTGCCTTCTAGCTTGCCTTTGAGAAGACCCTCTTGCTCTCCCTCTAACTTGCCTTTGAGAAGACCCCGTTGTTCTCCTTTGAGAAGACCCCGTTGTTCTCCTTCCTGTAATATTTCTTGGTAAACGGCGGATTCTTTCATGATTTCGCTCCGTAAAATGGTTTTAATCAATTCCGGCTTGACCAACAATCCCCCAAAGACAGCCGCGGCAGTGGTCAAGTTGGCTTTCACTCTTCTGTCTTCAATTGTATCCAGGGCCAGAGCAACTTCCCGCAACCGTTCTGTTGCATCCTGGCTTTGAGTCAAGACCGCAAGAGGTAGTAGCCCCGGACTGCTCAAAAAAGGCTCCGCTGATTCTTCCCAAAGCCGAATGACTCGATAGCGATGGCTGGTTTTTCCTAATTCAAAGCTATCTTGGTAGACTAAGGCAGACGAGGTTTTCTTCAGATAAATGACCACTTGCTGCATTGTTTTCTGAGGGAAACGCCGATGTACCCGCACCCGATAGTCCAGCATGCGAAAGCCCATGGTTTCATCCGGCTCGGTCTGAAATTCTAGATGCAAAACCATGTCATCGGACTGTTCCAAAATTAGGGAATCAGCGCGAATTGGCTCCAAGGAGAGTTCCTTCGGACTCAGGGTTGTCAGGGTAACGGATTTCCCTAGGAGCCAGGAAGCATAGTCCTCGGAGAAGGTTTCTGTTAGAAATTTACAGATATTGTCAAACATCCCAGAACTTTATCATCAAATCCAGTCTCCCGGAATAAGGCGATCGCCATTGTGGGGGGCGATTTCAGAGAGGTAGGGTCATAATTTGATTAATCCATTCTTCAGCCGTTGATACCTCCCAAATCAGAATAATTCCATTAATTGCTTCACGAATGGCTAAATTTTGGGCAATAATGAGAACGCCATGACTATTCCGAGAAAGAATAAACTGTCCAAACTCCATTGGCATCGTTTTACGGTCGTGGCTGACCAAAACTCTCCCATCCTGCGCCGCGAGGGTTAACACATTTTGATCCTGAACCCCCTCAATATCGACTTCATTCGCCGACTGAAAATCGAGATTTGGGCATCTGCGGATTGCACCAGTCACAATTGCTTGTCTAAGATCAGCATCAGCTTGAAAACGAACTTTTGTCATGACGCCTGTGATAGTTGGGTCTGACCTGCACTTAGTCTTCGATGCAACTGAGGACTTTTTTGCCGACAATCTTTTCGTAGAAGCTCAAACTCAGCCTCCCCATTTAGCATGTACGTATTTATAAGCTCACGATTGGCAAGGTAGAACGTTATAGCTCCGTAAACCTGTTCAAGAGAAAGGAGAGGAAAATTTTGGGCAATGACCTCCGGCATTTCTCCATCCAAAAAAGCATAAATCACTGAATCCAGTGAGACACGGGTTCCTTTAATCCAGTACGCCTCTTCCCGCTGTTCAATGTATTGCTTTGTAGAGATGGAAGCTAAAGCCATGGCACAGAACCTTGAAAACATTCATTATACTCTAGGAGAATTTAACCAGTAAACGGCGATCGCCAAGGGACAACGACCAGCAATAAAGTCTACTGCAAAGCCTCTTTTAACTGCTGTTTGGCAGTGGCTAAGGCTTGGGGCAATTGGCTCGGGTCACGCCCCCCGGCCTGGGCCAAATTGGGACGACCGCCGCCACCCCCGCCACAGAATTTAGCAATCTGCCCGATAAATTTACCGGCTTGGAGTTGTTTGGCTTTGATCACCCCAGGGCTAAAGGCCGCCACGAGGCTTACTTTGTCCGCTTCCGGGCTAGAGCCTAAAATCACCGCCCCTTCTCCCAATTTTTGTTGGAGACGTTCGGCGGCGGTTTTGAGGGAGTCGGCATCGATATCGCCGAGATCCGCCACCAGAAGTTGAAATCCATTCACTGTTTCCGCTTGAGCGAGTAGTTGATCGGATTTGAGCAGAGCTAGTTCTTGTTTGGCTTTTTCTAGCTCTTTTTGGGTTTGTTTGAGGTCCTGTTGCAGAGCCGTGATCCGGTCGGGGATTTCTTCGGGTTTGGCCTTGAGGCGATCGCCAAGGTCTTTGACCACCTGATCCCGTAGATTCAAATAGGCCAATACCGACGGCCCCGCTACAGCTTCAATGCGTCGCACTCCGGCGGAAATTCCAGTTTCTGAGATGAGTTTAAATAGACCAATTTCGGCGGTATTGCGGACATGGGTTCCGCCACAGAGTTCGAGGGAGACCCCAGGCACATCGATCACCCGCACTTCTGCGCCGTATTTTTCACCAAACATGGCGATCGCTCCTTTGGCCTTCGCGGCGTCGAGGGGAAGGATTTCAATCTGCGTCTCGTGGGCTTCGGCGATCCAAGTATTAATCAGATCCTCGATCGCCTGGAGTTCCTCGCGGCTGATGGAACGGGGGCAATTAAAATCAAAGCGTAGGCGGTTAAAGTCCACTAGGGAACCGGCTTGAGAAATGCCCTCATCCACAATTTTTTTTAAGGCTGCTTGGAGGAGGTGGGTCGCGGTATGGTTAGCCTGGGCGCGACGGCGACAGGCCCGGTCAATGGTAGCTGAGATCGTTGTCCCAACCTGCACTAATCCCCGCTCAACCCGCCCAAAATGGACAAAAATGCCCGATTCTTTTTTGACATCCTCAATGCGGATCAGTAAATTATCGCCACTCAAATAGCCCCGATCGCCAATTTGCCCGCCGGACTCGGCATAGAAGGGCGTTTGATCCAGAATAATTTGCACAGGAGTACCGGCCTCTGCTTGCTCAACCAGTTTGCCCTCTACAAGAACGGCTTTCACCAATGCCGCACTTTGGCCCTGGCCATAACCGACAAATTCCGTGGGATGGATCTCGTCGGCTAGGCGATCGAGACTGCCCTGCACCGTTAAATCAATGGTTTCGTGGGCGGCTTTGGAACGGGTTTGTTGCTGCTTCATTTCCGCTTCAAAGGCGCTGACATCCACCGTTAGCCCCTGTTCCTCGGCAATTTCTTGGGTCAGTTCTAGGGGAAAACCAAAAGTATCATAGAGGGTAAAGGCATCTAGCCCGGAAATGGTCGCCTCGGTGCTGACCATAATTTCTGCCAACAGTTTTTCACCCCGAGCCAGGGTTTTGAGAAATGCCCCTTCTTCGCGCTGGAGTTCTTGCTTAATCACGGTTTCCCGTTCGCGCACAGCGGGATAAACGGCTTCGGCCAATTGCATGGCGGTTTCGAGGACGGGCAGGGTAAATTCCCCCTCAATGCCAATCAGGCGGCCATGGCGCACCACCCGTCGAATCAAGCGACGCAGGATGTAGCCCCGGCCAATGTTCGAGGCGGTAATGCCATCGGCAATCATGTGCATAACCGAGCGGACATGATCCCCAATCACTTTTAGGGACACCTTAGTTTTTTCGTCGGCCTGGGCATAATCAATCCCGGCTAGCGTGGCGGCGGTTTCAATGATCGGAAAAATTAAATCCGTTTCGTAATTATTGGGAACTCCTTGCAGGATCTGCGCCATGCGCTCTAGCCCCATGCCGGTATCAATATTTTGTTTTTGTAGGGGGGTCAACTGACCGCTGGCATCGCGGTTATATTGCATGAAGACCAGGTTATAAAATTCGATGAAACGGTGATCATCCTCTAGATCGATCAAGTCATCCCCTAATTCGGGTTTAAAGTCGTAGTAAATTTCAGAGCAAGGGCCACAGGGCCCCGTTGGCCCGGATACCCAAAAATTATCCTCTGCCCCCATGCGTTGAATGCGATGGGCTGGAATGCCAATCTCGTCGCACCAGATGGCAAAGGCATCGTCGTCGTCTTCAAAGACACTGACAATCAGTTGATTTTCCGGTAGCCCAAAAACCTTGGTGGATAGCTCCCAGGCCCAGGCGATCGCCTGGTGTTTAAAGTAGTCCCCAAAACTAAAATTCCCCAACATCTCAAAAAAGGTCAAGTGGGTCAAATCCCCGACCTCCTCAATATCCCCCGTCCGCAGACACTTCTGAGCCGTCACCAACCGCGGCCCCGGCGGAGTCGCCACCCCCCGAAAGTAAGGCTTGAACTGAACCATCCCCGCCCCGTTGAACAAAAGCGACTCGTCCAACCGCCCCGTCACGTCAAAAGGCACCAAAGACCCCGAAGCATGCAACCCATGCCCCTTCGAAGCAAAAAACCCCAAATACTTCTCACGCAACTCACGAACGGTCATAACTACGCAGAATTCTACCGACCACCCCCCACCCCCCCGCCGCCATGGAGGGTGAGGCTCCCGCTGAGCCCACACGCGACCACCTCTTCCAATCCGCACCCCATCCCCACCATAATCCAACCATGGACGACCCAACCTCCAAGGGCCGCCGGATCAAGGGGCTCATCATCCTCGCCGCCATCCTCCTCGGAACCGGCGCCTACTGGCTCGTCGCCTATCCCAACGACATCCCCGCCCGCCTCGCCGACAACTCCTATCCCAAATACCTCGCCAACTGGCAAAAAGACCCCGCCAAAATCAAACGCCTGAGAACCATATTTGTCGAGAGCGCAAGACAAAGCACCACCCGCGCCATGACCA
>JBGSZT010000177.1:0-6815 GCA_041750255.1 Synechocystis sp. | reverse complement strand
TTGTTCATACATGCTCTGGCGGAATTGGCTCAACTGCTCGAAAATCATAGGGTCAATGTGCATTACTTTTTCATTGACTTTACGGCAGTTAGTGCCTTGCACGGACTGCCGTTTTCTACCCGGTTAGTCCAAACTCCAGTTCCAAGGTCAACATACCTAAATTATGCAAGAAAGCTATAGGCTTCCCAGCCTAAAAAACCCGCAAGGGGACTGAAACTGTATTCCAAGTGGAACATGGCAAACACTAGGTTAGCAGTCCGCTTCCTAGCCCAAAAACCCCGCAAGGGGACTGAAACACAGCATCTGTAACAATACCAATTGCAGCTTTGGCTGTTAACAGAGCTTCCTAGCCCAAAAACCCCGCAAGGGGACTGAAACTCCCAGTTTTCTTGAGACGTTTTGTCCCATGTGCTGATTTCGCTTCCCAGCCCAAAAACCCCGCAAGGGGAAAGAATTAGGGACTCGGCAAGTATTTCAAAACGACCATATCTTTCTACAATGGGACTTGAAAAGAAAGTCTTTAATCAAACTCAAATCTGGTAACCGTTATGGGTCAAAAAACGCAAGCTGAAGCCATTATTCGTTCCCATGTGTTGTGGGCTATGGGAGGTGGTTTGATCCCCATTCCTCTAGTGGATTTTGCCGCTGTTACAGCCATTCAACTCGAAATGCTCCAACAATTAGCCCATCTCTACGGAGTCAATTACTCCCAAAGTTCCGGGAAAGCCTTTGTGTCCGCTCTGACGGGGACAACTCTGGCCAGTCTGGGAGCTAGTTTTTTGAAGGCAATTCCAGGTATTGGCTCCATAATTGGCGGGACTTCCATGGCGAGCGCCTCCGGTGCTTCTACCTACGCCATTGGGCAAGTCGCCATCAATCATTTTTCCAGTGGCGGTTCTCTGAGTAATTTTGTCGAGGAAAATGTCAAAGCCGCCTATGATTCGGCCTTTGAAACCGGCAAAGATTACGTTTCGGACTTAAAAAATGAAAAAAGCAACGATGCCGCCGATATTTATCAGACCTTAGAGAAGCTGGGTCAATTGCGAGACCAAGGTATTCTCAGCGAGGACGAGTTCCAAGCTAAAAAAACAGAACTGCTATCCCGACTCTAAAAATTGTTAGCAAGAATTATTTCACACAGGCAAACCTATGCTCACCAGCCAACGGGCCGACCGGGTAGTACTTCACAACCTTAGTTGGCAACAGTTTGAAAATATTCTGGAGAATCTTGGCGATCGGCGATCGGCCCGCATTGCTTACTATGACCGTGAACTAGAAATCATGACGCCTCTACCTGAGCACGAATATTACAAAGACCAAATCAGTGATGCCCTTAAGTTCATTATCGAGATTTTAGATATAGACTTTGAATGCTATGGCTCTAGCACCTGGAAGCGAAAAATGATGGAAGCGGGGGTAGAGCCAGATAATTGTTTTTATTTCCAAAATGAATCCCTGGTGCGGGGTAAATTAACCTTTGATTTAGAGCAAGATCCGCCCCCAGATTTGGCCTTAGAAGTTGATTTAACCAGCAAATCGATTCCCCGCTTACCCCTCTACGCTCGCTTGGGAGTACCTGAAATTTGGCAGTATGAAAACGGTATGCTGACCATTTATCAACTACACCAAGGGGTGTATCAAACGAGTCCGACTAGCGCTATTTTTCCTCAGTTAAACATTCCCGAAATTCCCCAATTAATCGAACAATATCGTCCCCTCGGTCGCCGCGCCTTTCGCCAAGCGATAAAAGAATGGATAAAGGCTCAAATTGAGATAAATTAGCTTAGAAATCAATCTGAGTTGGAAATTGCACCGGAATAAACCTAGATTTGCCAATTTTGACTGCTTTTAGCCCAGATTGGATAAACGGAACAACTCCCCCTTGGAAACGCTCTTGATAATCTTGGGCGGTGACTGACCGCAAGCCATGGGCCAAAATGGAATAATTCCGCACCTGTAATTGATCCAAAAGACGGGATGCTGATTCTTGATAGATCGCTCCCAACGGATCATCCGGCCATTGTTTTAACAACTCATAACTGCTGTGCAATGCCAACTGAATTTTACCATCTGGCTTTTTCAACTCAGCATATTGCGCCCGTAATGCTTCCGGTAATTTGCTTAAATCCACCTCTCCCGTTTTAATTTCATAGCGTCGCCATAGATGCACCTGGGCCAATAGTTCCAAGGCACGATACAAACGGCCGACTGCATCATCATACCGCTCCATTTTTGCCCGTCGTTCCGCATTTAAGACCAAATCTTCGACAAGCTCATAACCATGACCCTGCATACTATCTGGCGCTAGAAATTGCTCATCCATCGCCCGCCGGCTCCCCATGACCTGCTTCAGAAATAACAATAATGAGCGTAGATTAGGCTGATTTAAGTACGGTTCTAGATAAAGCCAGGCTTCCCCGTGATCAAAACAATCCCAATAATTGAGCCCTCGACACAAATTAAGATAAAACTCCAGCTTTTCCGGATTTTGGAGCATATTATCCCGTAAAAAACTTTCTAATTCGGCGATCGCCGCCGGGTAATTATACTGTGCGAACAAACGCGGCAACACTTGGCTCAATAGACGTTGCATCGCCACATCAGTCACAGGAGTTCGTCTGACGCTTTCCCCTCGGGTAACTCGGATCAAGTCTGTGCGAGACGCCGTCGTCAAACATAATTCCAGTTGGTGATCGAGGGCCGCCATTGCCAAGGCGATCGACATGCTTTTTGTCCCGCCAGTGTAATCCGCCATAAGTCTCGCGCTGGGAAACTCTTGACGAATTTCTTGGATTTTAGTACTTATCCTGCCATAAAAACCTGATAAATCATCTGGATTATCCACGACAATAACATCGGTTTCTGGATTATGCTGGCTTCCCAAGTTTAACTGGGTAGGAATATTCGCTAATGTCTCGATAACGTCAGCTCCTCTACGGACTTGACAGGGTTTATTTGGCCCCGTTACCTGGGAAATACTGCCCTGACTGCCTCCAGAACAAATAAAAATGGTGCGATCAGGCTTTAAAGACTGAATGGAGGTAATAATTGGCTGATGGGAACCACCAACAGTTATGAATAAAATTTGAGTCATAGCATACGGTTTAATAAATTTTGGCGATCAACCGATAGTCATCAAGGGTATAGCGGCGTTCAGTGGTGGCAATTATGGTCTTTTCACTGATGAATTATGTTGGCATCGTGGCTAGAAATTACCCTCTAGAGCAAATCCAACTGATTGCATGGCCAAATTTGTTCTGGCCGCAGGTCTAATTGTGGAAAAATACGAGAGATAAGGTGATCGCTTTGTTGATAGCGTTGATAGTCATAGTTGCTGTCGGCATTGAGGGTAAAAATCAAAATGGCGGGTTCCTTGGGGATGCCTAAGTAGGTGCGACTACCCAGGGCTAAATAGTCAACTAACCAATATTCCTGAATGCCTAGCCGCTGATATTCGACGAGTTTATCAATGTAGTCATCTTCCCAGTTGCTAGAAACCACTTCAACAGTGAGTAGAGGAGCAGTGATTAAGGCCGAATAGGCTAAGGGGTGTGCGTCCCAAACCCCTTGATCAACCACCGTAATATCGGGGTGGCGACCCTGTTCGTCTCCGGTTTCTGTTTCAGTTCTAATCACAATTCTGCCTGAGATGAATACGTTCCGTTGAGTCCGTCTGGCTTCGGCTTTTAAGCAATCTGTTAGGCTTTCAGCAATACTCCCATGGCGACGGGTGGCTAATTTCCGCATGGGGACACCATCAATTAACTCGTAGTCTCCTGCTTGATCGGGTAATTGTTCTAGAAACTCAGTAAAAGTGAGTTTTGTTACCAGGGTAGCCATAGATTAATTCTCTGTAACCTGATATTGACCACCATAGGCGATCGTCGGGGGAGCAGTCAGAGATGGTTCACCAGAGCCAGTTTAACTCTAAAACAAACTCCGGCAATACATCTTCTCCAAATAGACGTTTTGGTTCGGTTAAGATTTCTTTGCCCTGTCCTTGGCGGTAAATTTCGACCTGACGTAATTTTCTGGCAATTAACCATCCCAACTTGACGCCATTTTCCTGATATTCGGTCATTTTTTCTTGGGTTGTTTTGAGGTTATCGCTAGGAGAGAGTAATTCCAGCACAAAGTCTGGGGAAATGGGGGGAAATTTTTCCCGTTCTTCTGGGGTTAACTGCTCCCACCGATCTAAGCGTATCCAGGACGCATCTGGCGATCGGTCTGCACCGTTGGGGAGTTTAAAACAGGTATTGGAGTCAAAGATTTTTCCTAATTTGGTGCGACGATTCCAGAGGGCAAAATCGGCAATTAATTCTGCGTTACAGTTGCCGGTTTCTCCCCCAGTGGGTGGCATGATAATCAGTTCTCCTTGGGCGTTGCGTTCAATGTTGACATCAGGATTGCGGCGACACAATTGGTAAAACTGGTCGTCGGTCATGGTTCCCAATGTGTCTAGATTGAGGGTGTAGGTCATGGTTTTATTGTTTATTCTCCTATCATTAGTCTGATAATTTAACCTTTTTAATTGTCCCGTCTTCCTTCAATTCCGTCACTTCCACTTTTACTTTTTGACCGATAGATAATTGATTTACTTTTCTGTGTTCCCTATTGGTTTTATTGATAGAGCCTAAAATCTGATAGGTTACCTCGACTCTTTTGATATTAATAATCGTTGCATCCAAAATTGTCCCTACTTTGACATCTACAGATTCCATGGCTTGGGCAATTTCTGCTTGCCGTTCCGATAAAACTTCAGTTTCCACTAGTTCCTGAGCTATTTGTTGTAAGGAATCGGGAGGGACGCCATCTTTGTAATAGCGCATTAGCCGAAATGCCCAACCGACAATCATTTGTAAGGATTCCGGCTTACTCGCTTCATCTTGCAAATATTCTTGGCAGACGTTGCTCATGCTAGTGAAATAGTTTTGTGTCCGTCTGCTGTGTCCAATGCGATTACCTTGTTTAGCCAACGTCTGCAAGTAACGAAAAAAGCGTTGCCCTGCATCGGATTGATAGGCGATCGCCCGGAGATAGGCTTTTGCTTTTCCTAACTCATTGGCATCGGCTTCCGCTAAAACTAATTGTTGAGCGACAATATGGGCAAGTTGCCATTGTCTTTCCGATAGATCAGCCGTCATCATTCCTGCCATTGTTCTTTACCTCATTTTTATAATCAACAGGGTTATTGACTTAATACATGCCATCAGGAGCAGATCGAGTCGTTGGGTAGTCTAAAATTGCTTGTAACTGTTGAAGTTGCTGCACTTGGACAAGCTTAACTTTATGGGATGTGGCGATCGCCGTATTGATGAAGGTGATTAATTCTTTATCGGTCAGAATTTTTGACTGATCTTCGTAATGAGAATAGCGGTCTTGTAGTGAAGAAGGAATAGTTAATTGTTTCACTTTTACTTCTAAGGTTCCTAGTCCGATAGGTTTTCCTGCGCCTGCTTTTAGGGCAAAGGGATAATTTGGAGCTTGACCCAAAGCAATTAATAAAGTGCCAAACTCAGCTTCTGTTAAATTTTTAAACTGTAACTGGGTTTCAAAAACTTGCTTTTGGCTGATCTGTTGAACAGGAATTCCCTTATCGCCACCACTAACAGCTTTAGCGGCATGGTAATAAAATTTGCGGGCTACGGGATTGAAGTAGGCACGGCGTTGGTCGGGACGAGGACGATATAAAGAGGGCATGAACCCCGTTGAAAACTTAGAGCTTGTGCAACGGGCATCACGAAAACTAATTAAGCCTTGCCAATCTATTGCACCAAATACTTGACTAGCAGGGCAAAGTTGTTCTTTTTTGTTACAGGGCCAGCGATTTTTGTCGATTTGATTTTTATATTCCCATTTACTAGTCACTACCCCTAACGTGCTATTGGTAATGGCTTCATAAATTGACCGCACGACTCCTTTGATGGAACTACCGGGAATAGATGGCTTATCCCCTGTTTGTTGCATGGTTTTAATCAAAGGAATGCCATTTTCCCCCACATCACTCCCCATCATGATGGCTCCGGTGGAAACATGAACTCCTGTACCCACAGTTAACTCTAAAGTTAAGACTCCATGAAGGCGATCGCCAAAATATTGATGATGGCCTATTGGGGGGCATTTTTGAGGTGGAGTTTTCGGGAATTGAACAATGTCGTAGGGCTTGGGGTGAACTGGTCCATTGGGACGATTAGGGGCGGGCATCTCGATAAGTCCTCAAAGCAACGAAATGAATGATGGCAGTCTGGCAATCACGGAAATAACGCTGACCAATATGAATGCCAGGGTGTTTAACCACTTTTGGTAAACGGGTTTCTTTTTCGTTATGGACCACTGCTTTATGGTCTTCGTAAGCCCATTCTCCGGGTATTCCCTGAAAATTCCCAGCCGGGGTTTGAGTGCCCAACCAAAGCAAATTAAAACGATCGCCATTGTCCGTTCCACGGTTCAATCCCTGCGGGACAAAAAATTTCAGTAATTTATAGCGGCGATCGCCGTCGGCCGTAATAGAGCAATCTACAAATTTTGTGTGCTCGAGACAATATTAGACTAAATTAATTGAGGTATCCCAAAGAATATTCGGCGTTGCTTAATTCAGGTATGAATGCGAACCTTGCACATATCCAGAAGGTAGTTTGAATCAAGGTTTAAAAAGTGGTATTTTTAGAGATTCATATTGCAAATCAGCAACGCCCAGAAAGGATTTGTTGTCCTGCCCCGGAGGTGGGTGGTGGAGAGGACTTTTGGTTGGTTTTATTGGTGTCGTCGCCTCAGTCGGGACTATGAGTGCTTAACCAAGACCTCTGAGGCGTGGA
>JBGSZT010000176.1:0-10199 GCA_041750255.1 Synechocystis sp. | reverse complement strand
AATCGCCTATTTGAATCGATTGAAGAGCTAGAAGCACTTGTCAATAAGCTGTTAAATGAGGGGGAACTTGTAATAAATTGGGGGCGTATTATTAAAAATAAGGGGAATGCTGTGGACGCAATTTAAATGCACAACAGCTTACTAGTCAAGGAACCTTTAGTGAACTATGCTGAGACAATTACATCTTACAGATCACGTCGTCAATCAGAATGGGGAAGCTACCAAGTCTTGTTGATAGGCTCTGTATTTGAGAAGCTATCTGTACAAGAAAGAAAAGTATTGTCTGAGTCTCTATGGCAAAGAGTATTCACCGGCCAAAAACAGTTTTATACGTCATTGCTAATGACTGGAATTGCATTTCCAGAAGCTAGATTGCTCTGGTCTTTATGCCCAATGAAATTAAAACTAAGATTTTTAGCTACACTAGTGAGACGAACTTTATCATCACTAAAAACGATGAGAGCAAAAGTTGAAAAACGGGATGCCTACGAGTTTCTAAAGAATTATGGAATATCAAAATAAAACTTGATTATTTGTATTTATGAAAATCCTCATGACTGCCGATCCAGAATTACCCGTACCGCCGAAACTATACGGTGGAATTAAACAGATTTTTGATTTACTGATAAATGGTTTACAAGTCAAACATAAACACTCATGAAAGATTGGAATCCACACTATAAAACACTCGATCACTGGCGAGGCTTTGCTGCGTTATGGGTAATGATATTTCATGGTTTTGCAACTCTATATGATAAACCGCTAAATTCATTAACTGGATTAGTCAGATCCATAGCGGCTCCTGGTTGGCTAGGAGTTCACATATTCTTTGTTATTAGTGGCTATTGCATCGGGGCTAATGTTTACAAATTAATTTCTAAAAATGGTACCAGTTGGGATTTTCTTAAAAATCGACTTTGGCGTTTGATGCCAACATATTGGCTTGCTTTTGTATTGACTATTATTATTGGGTTGTTATCATCTCCTTTTAATAAAACTAACCTTTTGGACGCTTTTCCTTCATCACTGCAGTCGTGGGTTGGCAATCTTTTTTTGATTCAGCCCTATCTCAATGTTCCATTTTATCTTGTTGTCTACTGGTCACTTGCCGTTGAGTTAGGTTTTTATGCAATAACTTTTAGTCTTTTGCTGATCAGAAATAAAATAAATAAGAATTTAGCTTTTATATTAGCTATAGGGCTAGGTTTTATTTCGGTATTTATTCCCGATGATCCACGACTAGGTTTATTTAAATATTACGGAGAATTTCTTTTGGGCGCACTTGTATTTATTGCCGTCATGAAAAATTTTCAAGATGAAATTCATTCGCGTAATACAAGTTTGCTATTAATTGTTTTTTTTGGTGGAGTAGGACAATACATGAATATTTTTTACGCCCAGGAAAATCAAATGCTATTTAGCGCCTCTTTTGCAATGCTCATTTATTTTGCTTATGGTTTAGACAGTTACTTAAGTTCGTTGAAGTTTATTGGGTGGCTAAAAATAGCAGGAATAATGTCATATTCTTTATACTTATTGCACGTTCCTTTGGAAGGTAGAATTATAAATTTGGGATTAAGATATATCTCAACATAAAGCCCAATAATATTAATATTGCAAGTTTTTGCTTGGTGCGTTGCTATTGGAATTAGTTTTATTTTTTATCGGTCATTTGAAAAACCCTTAAATGATTTAAGACATACAATATTTTTACACAAATAAAGTTAATGAAAATTTTAATCACTGCTGATCCAGAGTTACCAGTTCCACCCAAACTCTATGGGGGTATTGAACGAATTGTTGACTTACTGATAACTGGCTTGCAAAATCACGGCCATGAGGTTGGATTAGTCGCTAATGCCGAATCAACTTCCACCCCCTCAACCTTTTTCCCTTGGCAAGGAAGGCGGTCTCAAAACAAACTTGATACATTACAGAATATCTTGACCCTATCATTGGCTGTAAAACAATTTGATCCTGATATAGTGCATAGCTTCTCGCGTATCTTCTATATGCTACCGATTTTACGATCGCCATTACCCAAAGTCATGTCCTATCAGCGCCGGCCCAGCAATCGGACAGTCAGGCTAGCCGCCAAAATTGCTGGTAATTCCCTAACCTTTACAGGCTGTAGCGATAGTATTTGCAAAATTGGTCGCAGTACGGGTGGAACCTGGCAAACTATTTATAATTGTGTTGAACTTGAAAAATATACCTTTCAATCCACTATCTCCCCAGACGCTCCCCTTGTATTCTTAAGTCGGATTGAACAGATTAAAGGAACCCATACAGCCATTAAGATTGCCCAACAAAGTGGCAAAAAATTGATTATTGCGGGCAATTACCTAGAATCAGGGGAAGCCGGTCGCTATTGGCGAGAAGAGATAAAACCCCATTTAGACCATGACAATATTGAATATATCGGTACCGTCAACGATGAACAAAAAAACGAACTCCTAGGTCAAGCCTTGGCCATGATTGTCCCCATCGAATGGGATGAGCCCTTTGGTATTGTCTTTGCTGAAGCCCTAGCCTGCGGTACTCCTATTATTTCTTGCCCACGGGGATCTTTACCAGAAATTGTGCGACAAGGAGTAGATGGTTTCCTGATTAACAGCATTGAAGACGGCTGTGAGGCAGTGGCAAACATCACTAAACTTGATCGCGAAAACTGCCGTGATCGGGCAGAAAAATGTTTCTCAGCAGAGGTGATTGTTAGTCAATATGAGCAACTATATGCCAATTTGATTAGGTAACACCGACATTCGCCGATAGCAAATTTTCAGAAGGGGGTTGCCCATTAATTACACTGTTAATAACAAAATCTGCGCCACACCACGAAGGAAAATATTTATGTTTGTGCTTGAAAATTGGGTAAAACAGCTAAATGTGACCGAGCTTGAACGCCACCAATTGATTAATGGTATCTCCTGGCAACAATACGAAGCCCTGCTGGAGACCCTAGGCGATGCCGAAGGCACGCTGCGCGCACGCCCTGGTTACCGTCTTCATTACCTAGATCATATTTTAGAGATCATGACCCCCAGTCGTTGGCACGAATCCAAAAAAACTTGTATCGGCAATTTGTTAGAGATCTATTTTTTATGCTACCAAATCCCTTACTTCCCGATGGGATCGACCACGTTCAAAAATGAACTCCAGCAGGTGGGTCTTGAACCCGATGAAAGTTATTGTTTGTTTACTGATAAAGCCTTGCCAGACCTGGCGATCGAGGTAATCCTGACTAGTGGGGGGTTGAATCGTTTGGCCCTATATCAACGACTCGGCGTTCCCGAAGTCTGGTTCTATCAAAAAAGTGGTCTAACGGTTTACCATCAATCCCCTGAGTTAGCGCCCATTACTCCCACCTTTGGCTATCAAAACCTGCCCCATAGCGCCCTGTTACCCGACCTCGACTTAACCCTATTGCAACAGGCCCTTGACCAAGCCAGCCCCCTGGCGGCCGCCCAGTATTTTCAGCAAGGATTAACCGCCTAATTAAAAAAAATCTAAACAGACGGCGATCGCCTTGGGGAAGTATTTTTGCTAAACTCAATCAATAATCAGCAAAAGTATTAGGAGCACAAATCCATGGCGGCAATCACAGCCCAAGAACTGGAATTGCAAATGCCCGATGCCCGTAAACTTTTAAGCGATGAGCCAGAGATGGAAAGTTCCCTTCACTATATGCAACTGCTTTTGCTGGTGAGCAGTCTCGAATGGGCCTGGCGAGAACGGGATGATTTCTTCATTGGTGCCAATCTGACCATCTATTTCAGTCGTCAACAGCTCAAGCACCGCGATTTTCGGGGCCCTGATTTTTTCTTGGTCAAAAATACGACAAGAGAACCTCGTAATTCTTGGGTAGTCTGGGAAGAGGATGGTCGTTACCCAGACTTAATTATTGAATTACTGTCCGACTCCACCGCAAAGGTAGATCGCACCACAAAGCTGGATCTGTATGCTAAAAGGTTTCATACCCCCGAATATTTTTATTTTTCACCAGAAACCCTAGAATTTAAAGGCTTTAAGCTCGATTTCAATCAATATATTCCCATTCCTCCCAATGACCAGAGCTGGCTATGGAGCGACGCCCTAGGCTTTTTTCTGGGTATCCACAATGGTCAATTACGTTACTTTTCTGTAGAAGGATTACTGATTCCTACCCCTGAAGAAGCAGTCAAAAACGAAATGCTCAAGGTTAACCAAGCAATAGCAAGGGCAGAACAAGAAGCTGAACGCGCAGAACGAGAGACTCAACGGGCAAATCAAGAAGCTAAACGCGCAGAGCAGGAAAAGACCAGAGGCGATCGCCTAGCGGCGAGACTTAGGGAATTAGGCATAGACCCGGAGAAAGTATCGTAAGAAATAATGACTTATGTCACCCAGTCCATTGATACGGCGATCGCCGCTGAACTACATTTATTTAACCTTTGGCGATCACAGAGTCCCGCCCAAAGAGCGAGACAAATTAATCAAAGTACCCGGGATGCGAGGAAAACGGCTTGGTATATTGCCAAAACGACTTTAGCGGATCACACTAAAGCTCAGCAAATTTATTATTTTTTACAAAAAGTTCTGGATGATCGCTTCATTGAGTATGTAAACCAAGAAGGGGATATAACAATGACCGGGGTGATGGAAGAAATCCTGATTATTGCCGATATTCTAGACTCGTTAGATATCCCTTATCTGGTCGGTGGTTCCGTTGCCAGTGGTATTTGGGGAGAAATACGTTACACCCAAGATATTGACCTGGTAGTTGATTTACAGAAAAATCAAATCGAGTCTTTAATTGATGCTTGTTTGCCTCGATTTTATCTGAGTGAAGTCGCTATCAAAGAGGCGATCGCCCTTGGAAGCTCATTCAATTTGATTGATAACGACACAGGTTGGAAAATTGATCTGTTTGTTTTGACGGTTGATCCATTCCAACAAAATCGGTTCCAGCGCAGAAGAAGCATTACTATTGATGAAACCAACAAAACTTTTAATGTTTCTAGTCCAGAAGACACCATTCTACAAAAACTTATTTGGTACGATATGGGTCAGAAACAATCCAGTCAACAATGGCGGGATATTTTAGGTATTATAAAATTGCAACAATCAGTTCTTGATATGGTTTATCTGCGACAATGGGCTGAGACACTAAGTATCGTAACAGAACTAGAATTGGCATTGACAGTATCAAACTTAAAATGACCTATGAATGCACCAAAAATATTATGACTGTCAATATACCAATTCCAAACATCAAGCTTAATCCAGGTAGTGAAATTACTATTTCTGGGTTAACATGGAAAGATTTTGAAGAAATACTGACAGATTTAGGTGAAAAGAGAAATACTCGAATTGCCTATTATCAAAGCAAATTAGAAATCATGTCTCCCCTTGTTATCCATGAAAGACCCCATAGAATTATTGCTTATATCATTACGACGATATTAGAAGCCCAGGGACGAAATTGGGAAGATTTTGGCTCAACAACGTTGAAACGTATCGGTGTCGCCGGCATTGAGCCTGATACTTGCTTTTACATTGAAAATGCTCTCCTCGTTCGCAACTGCTCTAATCTTAATTTAGACGATTATCCTCCTCCGGATTTAGCTATCGAGTGTGATGTTACTTCTAAGACTGTCATAGATGCCTATCAAGCTATTGGTGTCCCTGAAGTTTGGATTTATAGCAATAATAAATTAACCATTTATTTATTTTCAGACAAAGATTCAAAGCTTGGTTATCAATTAAGTACAAAAAGCTTGACTTTTCCAGCTCTACCGATCACTGATATTGTCCCTCAATTTGTTCAAAAAGCAATGATAGAAGGAACCAGTCAAATGTTAAAGGATCTTAGGTTGATTATTTCTGAGTACAATCAGTTTTAGAGCGATGATTAAATCATTTCTACGCACCTGGCAATTTATCGCTAAGCATCCCTTAGCCTCTCGTAATCGAAAAACGGCGATCGCCAATTTAGAGGATGATTTTTAATCAATGAATCATCGAGTTCTGATTGTTAGTCCCCACTTTCCGCCCATCAATGCCGCTGATCACCAACGCATCAGAATGGCCTTGCCTTACTTTGCAGAATTTGGCTGGGATGTCACTGTTTTATGTGTTGACCCAGAATTTATTGAAGGCATTAATGACCCAAATTTAAGCTTAACGACTCCTGCAAATATTGAAGTCATTAAATGTAAAGCCATATCACCTAGGTTATCGAGAAAATTAAAACTAGGAAACTTGGCTTTTAGATCAATTCCTTATTTGATTCAAGCTACAGCTCGGTATTTTGAAAAAAATTATTTTGACTTAGTCTATTTTTCTAACACTGTTTTTTTGACAATGCCCTTGGGACGCTATTGGCAACAAAAATACAATGTTCCCTATGTTCTCGACTTCCAAGACCCCTGGTTAAGTGATTATTATGAACGTACCCAAACAGCTCCGCCGGGGGGCAAAATAAAATATGCTCTAGCGAGTTCTCTTGCACGAATTCTTGAGCCGTTTACGTTACAAAAGGCTAGCCATATTACCAGTGTTTCCCCCGATTATCCGCAAACCTTGATGCGGCGTTACCCCTTCTTAACCAACAACCAATTTACTGTACTTCCTTTTGGTGCCCCCGAAAAAGATTTTGAGATCTTACCCAGCTTGAATATTCAACAAAAAATATTTGACCCCAAGGATGCTTACAGGCATTGGGTCTACGTCGGCAGAGGCGGCCATGATATGGCCTTTAGTCTTCATTCCCTATTTGCCGCTATTCAACAACATCGTCAGCAAAGCCCAGAAGCCTGGCAAAAAGTCAAACTACACTTTGTCGGCACTAAATACTCAATTTTTGACCAAGGTAAAGAAATAGAGGCGATCGCCAAATCCTACGAACTAGAAGATATCGTCACTGAATATCCCCAGCGCATTCCCTACTTTGAAGCCCTGCAAGTTCTCAAAGATAGCCACGGCATCCTAATCATTGGCTCCGATGACCCTGGTTACTCCGCCTCCAAAATTTATCCTTGCATCCTGGCCCGCAAACCATTATTGGCGATTCTCCATCAAAATAGCCTAGTGGTAAGTGTCATTGCAAGGTGTAATGCAGGAGAAGTGGTAACCTTTGCTGACTCCTGTAACGATGACTTGCTAGAACCCTTAATATCTAAGCTGGATTGGCTCTTGTCACAATCCTACGCCGTTGAATCTACGACTAATTGGCAGGCCTTTCACTCCTACACCGCCAAATCAATGACTCAGCGACTGTGTGTTATTTTTGATCAGTGTGTGAATATATTTGCTCAAACAAAAAAATCATACTAGTAAGTAAATTGATAGCAAATAAAGCCTATGAGTATATTTCAGCAGATTAGAGCCAATTCTACTCAACGACGTAAATTTCTACCGTTTTTTTGGCTATTAACCGCAGGTCTATGCATCTTTCAATTATTTGTGGCACAGACAGAATCTGTATTAACCAATACAGCATCCATTGCTATCACGGCGGCGGCATTACTGCCCGGCTATCTTTGGTGCTCAGGCCGAGCTCTGGGGGCGCCAATTTTTCCTTTATTTTCTCTAACCTATATCTGGACTTTTGCTTTACCCCTGCTGATCAATCACCCCCTCGTAATGAGCTACACCCCAGAAAGTCATTTAACGGCGGGGATGACGGTGGCAGGGTTTTTATTAATCGGTACCTTGGCATGGTTTGCCTGTGTTAATAATCCTCCGCCGTCCCAAAACTATTATTATGGCTTACTAAATAAAGGCGGCAATTCTTTCTTTCTTTGGGTCTTAGGAGCTTGCACTTTATTTTACATTGCAGGTAATGGAGGCTGGTTAATTATACCAAATCAGCTTTTTAGTGCTTTTCGGGCGGCGATAATAGGGCTGAATATCTTGGCTGGTTTTGTGATAGCCTACCGATTTGGGAAAAAAGAATTATCGCCTAGACAATCATGGGTGTTTATCATTTTATTGACAATTAATTTAATAGCTAACGCAGTAGGCCTCCTACTGGTAGCAAGTGCCTCTATCTTTTTATTGGTCGCCGTTGCCTTTTCCCTGGGTAGAAAAAAAGTTCCCATCATAACCATCATTATCGTCATTAGTTGCCTAGCTTTTTTGCACTATGGCAAAGCAGAAATGCGTAACAAATATTGGAACTTATCAACGCAAAATACTGTACAAGTTTGGGAGTATCCTACGTTGTTTAGAGAATGGGCTGGCTACTCTCTCGATTACTTGACTCCTCAAAACAATAATTCTTTTATATCTACAGACAGGATAAAGACTAAGCAATCATTGCTTGACCGCTCAAGTGTCATGCATTTACTGCTCATGGTTCAAGACCAAAGTCCTGATCCGATTCCCTACCTAAATGGTAAAAGCTACGAAGTCATTCCGGAATTGATTGTGCCTCGTATTTTTAATCCGAATAAAATTCGTAGTCATGAGGGAACCTATCGTTTAAATATTCACTATGGACTACAAACTCGAGAAGCAACCAATTCCACTACCATCGGTTGGGGATTATTGAATGAAAGTTATGCTAATTACGGCTTATGGGGTTCCATCGGATTGGGGATTGTTCTAGGGCTTCTCTATGGAATGGTGACCCGCTGGAGTATAAATCGTCCTATTCTTTCAATCCAATTTCTTTTTACAATCCTTTTTCTTGCCTATTCTTTTCAAACAGAATGGACTGCTGGAGTTTATATAGCCGCATTGGTTCAATCTAGTTTTGTGATCGGATTTATTGCTCTACTGTTGATGAGAACCTATGCTATGAAGAATGAAGATGCGAGCCTTTTTCAATAAAATAGAAAAAATAGTGTAATAATGAAGAAGCTTGCAATAATTGCCTCCCATCCCATCCAATATTATGCGCCTCTTTTTCGCCGTGTAAGTCAAGATTCAGATCTAAAAATTAAAGTATTTTACCTATGGAATTTTGGTGTCACAGAGCAAGTTGACCAAGGTTTTAAGCAGTCTTTAAAATGGGATATTCCCTTGCTGGAAGGTTATGATTTTACCTTCGTACCAAATACAAGTAAGAAACCAGGAACTGATCATTTGTTTGGTTTACAAAACCCGGATTTAATTAGACAAGTTTGTGCATTTAAGCCCGACGTTATCTTACTAACCGTATCTTATAACTATGCAAGCATTTATCGATTTTTGTGGCAAATGCAAGATTGTAATATTCCCATAATCTTTCGAGGAGACTCCCATCGTCTTTTAGCAGAAAACGGCATTAAATCTAAAATTAAACGTTTTGTTATTTCTAAAGTTTTCCAAAATTTTGATGCTTGTCTTTATGTTGGTGACGCAAACTATCACTATTTTCAGTATCATAGTGTAGAGTCAAAAAAACTTTTTTTTGCGCCCCATGCCATTGACAATGACAGATTTACAATAAATAATCAAGTTGCAACTCAGGCAAAACTCTGGAAAGAAGAGCTAGGAATTCCGCTAAAAAATAAGGTGATTCTATTTGCCGGAAAATTTGAAAATAAAAAGCGACCTCTAGATTTATTGCAAGCCTTTATTGATGCAAATTTAGAAAATGTCTCATTATTAATGGTCGGAGCAGGTAATCTCAAACTAGAGATTGATGATTTTATAAAAAAAACTCATGCTGACGATCGCCTTTTTTTTGCCCCTTTTCAAAACCAATCTTTGATGCCACGCACCTATGCAACGGGCGATCTGTTTGTTTTGCCTAGTTATGGTCTTGGTGAAACCTGGGGTTTAGCCATTAATGAAGCGATGTGTATGGGGTTACCTGTCATTGTCAGTACTCATGTTGGCTGTGGTGCCGATTTAGTTAAGCCCTACGAGAATGGTTTGATTTTTAAAGCCGGGAATGTAGTGGCTTTACAGAAAAGCTTGGAGGAAGCTATGCAAGATGGCGATCGCCTAAAACAATGGGGTGAAGTAAGTAAAAAAATCGTGGCGAATTATTCCTATACCAACGTAATCCAAGGTCTAAAACAGGCAATTAATGCCGTCATTGATGCGAAAAAATAATAATCAGTATTTTAAAAGCTACCAGAAATTCGGGTCTGAACAGAATTTTGTGTAAGGGGAGTAAAATCCAATCAAAACGAGGAAACCCCAAATGGTACGCAAAAAACAAGAACCGAATCGCGTCGATAGCTTACTCGACGAGTTGCTAGAAGAGCATCAAACCCCCGAAG
>JBGSZT010000175.1:0-7343 GCA_041750255.1 Synechocystis sp. | reverse complement strand
CCAACAGTCAAAAAACGAACATCCAGACCTAAAAAGTCCGAGAAACTACTGAAATCAGAACCAGAACAGGTAGCCTAAAGCCCTGGTTCCCTTACCATCTCGTACTTCCGTTCAGCTTTTTCCAGGGGTTGAGCAATTTTCGCATGCTGTTTTCTCGCTCCTCTATTCAAAATTAGTCCAAACTCCAGTTAGTCCAAACTCCAGCTTTAAAGTCTGTTCGCCAGACTATCGCTTCACCACCCTGACCTAATTCCTGAGTCAATTTAATGGGGCGATCATGCCTTTGACAGCGGTAGATTGTCATTCTCGAAAACCTCTCCTCTACTAACTAATTCGCTATTGTCTGCTTCGGCGATCGCCCGCTCAAGGGCAATATCTTCTAAAACTTCTGTTAGAAAATCAGTAAAAATCTGCTTGTTTTCTTGAAAAAGCTCTAGGATAGCCATTTTAATCAATGTTTTGATCTGGTCAGACTCTAATGCGATTTGTGACATGGTATTTCTAAAAATTATTTAAAATTTTCTGGCCATAGTGCCAATAATAGTGTTTTATCATCCGTTGTGCGAGCGTTTAAATCCTCCCGTTCTAAAAACTCCTTTAAATCTTGGTTTAAGGGTTGTTCTGTTGCTTGCAAATACTGCTCTAGCGGTTGAAAAAATGGTGGAAAGGGTTGCCAATCTACATAACTGATCGCAACTTTTTCTACCCCATCGGTGGCGGCACAAATAAATTCTATCGGTTTGGCTAAAACTGCAATTTGCATTTCCTCTAACGCATTGGTAGAGGTGATAAAGGTAGTTTCATTAATGTATTCTCCCTTATCTGGTTGAAACAATAACTGATATTTTTCCCCCACAGGTTTAATCAGAATAAACCCATCTCCAATCTGCATTGCCGCTAACCACTGCGATGTGGCAATAAACACCAGTAAGGTTGAAGCGAGATCCACCAATTCGCACTTTTGTTGTTCTGCTTCTAACTTTAATTGGTGAATAACGGCCTGCACCAATTGAGGATAGATTTTCTCGAAGATTTCGGTTAATTTCACCTCTGTCGCAACTGCTTCTGACTCTGGTTCACTAACAAGGCGATTATCAACTGCCACTAAAAAATCTAGAGCGGCTTCAACCGCTATTTTGGCCCCCAGGTCAGAATACTTGGCACTCCCCGCCCCATCCGCCACCGCGCCAATCAGCTCATCTGGGCCGAGTAGAATATAAGCACCGTAATCCTGACAGTGTAAACCCGTCTCGACATGAAAACTGCCGATCGCCGATTGACAAACCGTTCTCCACATCATGAAAAATCCTCTAGGTGGTGATTTGTCCCCAACTCATCGGCGGTAAGGCGATCGCCTCTCCAACTTTACTGCTAGATACCCGTTTCATCGAGCTACTCAGCCACTGGAATAGATCGCGGAAATCTAAACCATTAAGTAATACTGGCGGATTATTAGAAATCTGCTTTAACTTAGCCATATCAGCACCTTCCACTCCCACAGAAAAAAACAACAGCCGGTTTTCTGCTTCTGCTTGCTTAACCTGTTGGGCGGCCCGTTGCCATTGATCTGTGGGGGCACCATCCGTAATCAAAAATACCCAAGGTCGATAGTATTGAATGCCGTGGCTTTTGTAGAGGGCTTTACGGCCTTCGACCAAATCTAACGCTAACTCAATGGCGGCTCCCATCGGGGTTAAATCTCCTGCTTTCAGTGTGGGAGGCCTAAGCTGGTCAATCCCCACAAAATTCTGAGCCGTTTTTACTCCTCCATCGCCAAATGTCACAATGGCAGTCTCGACGCTCAACATTGCTTGGGTATCCCGCAAGACATCTTGCTGAAAGGTTTTAATCCCCTCATTCAATGCCCTAATTGGTTCTCCCTGCATGGAACCCGACGTATCCAGTACTAAAACCACAGGACAACGATTTTCCTGGTTTTCCATAAATTCAGCTACGCCGATGGGCATCGTCACCAAGCCTCATAGAATTAATTTTTTGTATTGTAGCCCTAATGCTGTCTCAGTCCTTCCTGTGAGCAAACAAAAACGGTTTAACTCTAATTTTCCAGAGGCCGGTTCTGATCAAAGGCGACAAAAGAGTTTAAGTGTATTAAGTGCGGCTTAAGAAATGTTCAGTCTATTGATAAATATTCTCAATTAATGCTATGGTATTTTCTAGTGTTCTCTTCTCAAGGATTCGGTGGGGAGGATTGCTCGGAGTGATAGCGAGTTTTCCTCTCTTTTTTTGCCCTAAACTATGAAATCAGACATTATTTATGGCAGTAGGGTGTATGAACTCTCCAGAATACGATGTAATTGTGATTGGCTCTGGCATTGGAGGATTGGTCACGGCGACACAGTTGAGTGCAAAGGGCGCAAAGGTTTTGGTGCTAGAGCGGTATCTGATTCCAGGGGGGAGTGCCGGTTATTTTGAGCGGGAGGGCTATCGTTTTGACGTGGGAGCTTCGATGATTTTTGGTTTTGGCCAACAGGGCACCACCAATCTCTTGACCCGAGCCTTGGCGACCGTGGATATGGCATTGGAGACCCTGCCGGATCCGGTGCAAATTCATTACCATCTGCCCCAGGCCCTAGATTTAAAAGTTCACCGTGATTATGAGAAGTTTTTGCAAGAACTGATCCAACGTTTTCCCCAGGAAGAAAAGGGCATTCGTGCTTTCTATGGTGAATGTTGGCAGGTTTTTAACTGCCTCAATGCCATGGAATTGCTCTCGTTAGAAGAACTTGGTTATCTGTTGCGGGTCTTTTTTCAACATCCCTTGGCTTGCTTGGGCTTGGTTAAGTATTTGCCCCAAAATGTGGGGGATATTGCCCGTCGCCACATCAGTGATCCTAAACTGTTGAAATTCATTGATATGGAGTGTTATTGCTGGTCGGTGGTGCCGGCGGATCTAACGCCGATGATCAATGCGGGGATGGTTTTTTCTGACCGCCATTACGGTGGCATCAATTACCCCAAGGGCGGGGTGGGGCAAATTGCTCAAAAATTAGTAGAAGGACTGGAAAACAGCGGCGGCACGATTCACTACAAAGCCAGGGTGACCAAAATTTTGACCGAGGCGGGCCAGGCGATCGGGGTGGAGTTGGCCAACGGCGATCGCCATTTTGCCAAACGCATTGTCTCCAATGCCACTCGTTGGGATACCTTTGAGCAATTATTAGCAACGGAACCATTGCCCCCTCAAGAGTCACGCTGGCAAGACCGCTACCAAAAATCCCCTAGTTTCCTGAGTCTGCATTTGGGAGTTCAAGCAGAGGTGATTCCCGACGGCACCGAATGCCATCATATTTTTTTGGATGATTGGCAGGACTTAGAAGCAGAGCAGGGAACCCTGTTTGTCTCAATTCCGACGCTCTTAGACCCCAGCTTAGCCCCGGCGGGGTATCACATTATCCATGCCTTTACCCCCAGTTGGATGACAACCTGGCAAACCCTATCTCCCCAGGACTACGAAGCGAAAAAAGAAGCCTGCGCTGACCGCGTCATTGAACGACTAGAAACCTTATTCCCCAAACTGAGCGTCGGGTTAGATTATCAAGAAGTGGGAACTCCCCGTACCCATCGTCGCTTTTTGGGGCGGCAGGATGGGACCTACGGGCCGATTCCACAAAAAAAACTCTGGGGATTATTGGGGATGCCCTTCAATCGCACCCAAATTCCGGGACTCTATTGCGTTGGGGATAGTACCTTCCCTGGCCAAGGACTTAATGCCGTGGCTTTTTCTGGGTTTGCCTGTGGTCACCGCATTGCCGTGGATTTGGGATTATAAACTAACTCCGTAGCCCACTGGGGCAGATTTGCTAAACATCCGTAAAATTCCCCTTGGGCATGGACTGGCTACATAACCAAGATAAAGAGAAGCATGATGGCCGAATTAACCCAAGAAAAGTACAAATCGACTATCATTGTACTTCTCGGCTATTCTTTCATTGAAATCGTAAACGGTTATGCTAGCGTTACCCAACTTTGCTCTCCAGTCCGGTATTTCCTCAAGTATGTTCAGTCAACAAAACTTGATTCATCTTTTGTGTACTGTTAATTCACCGGATCTTGTCTTGCGACGGTTGGGGATAATGGTGGGCAAAGCCCTAGAATGCGAAATTTGTCTGTTGGTCGTTGGTTCTAGGAATGAAGCCCCTATCTATGGGTTATTGTGGACGGCGGATGGACAGTCAATCCGACTTGATCTCAGGAACTTTTGGCATCATAGCTGGGCCCAAGCCATTCGCCGCAGTCATCAACCAGTGATTTTTCATCCCATCGCCTCTGTCACCAAGACCCACGATCAAGAATGGCGTTTGAGCAACAATATTGTCCTAAAATCGGGCATTGGTCTGCGAACCTGGTTCCAGGATGAGATGAATGGCATGATTGTCATTGGTTCCTCGGAGGTCAAAGATTGGTTAAGCCGAGACGCCACGGCGTTGCAGGAGATTGCGGAACCGATGGCCCTGGCCCATCACTTGCTCCAGACATCCTATGTTCGGGCAGAATTCCCCGACAACTCCCCGGGAATTCGCCCCCTCCCCAGTGAAGATAGTCCTATTGTTAAACTTTGGTACGACGCCACCCGCCAAAAGCTAGAGCAACAGCGTCAATGGAATGAGCAATTGCTCCATAACATTGTCACGATTATGAGTGACCAAACCCGCAATCCTTTGGCGACGATTCGCATGGGACTCGAAATGCTCCGTACACCATCGTCTTCGCCGGAGGTCCTCCAAAGACGCTTGGATGCCATGGAACAAGCCTGGTATAAATTAAATGAGATTAATACCAAGATTCTTCAGTTACGCAGTTTGAAGTTTAATCAATCTACAAATTTTAGTCAAAGTATTTTATTGGTTCCCTGGTTAGAAACTCAGATGCAGTCTGTCAGCAAGCACTGGCAGGAGTCCTCGAAAAAAAGATTAAAAATTGTCTCCCATTTTACCTACTCTCAATTTTTATTAGAGGCTAATGTGGAATTTTTAGAACAAATTTTTGCTGAGCTATTGACTAATGCTGAAAAGTTTTCGTTGCCCCATACCCTGGTTCAGCTTCGGGTTGATGTCGTTAACACTAAGTCACTGCAAGGATTGAAAATTCAATGTTCTAATATCGGTCATTATGTAGATCCAAAGAACTTAAAGTACTTTTTTGACCCCTTTTACCGTGCACAATCGGCCATCGATACGGCGATCGCCGGCATTGGCCTCGGTCTAACCATTACAAAAACCCTAGTTGAACAGCTCAATGGTACGATAGAGGTTAGCTCTGAGCCAACGGATATCCCCCATCGTTGTCTCATTACCTTTACCCTGACCCTACCTGGACGAGCGTTAGCTAGCTAACCTACCTTTGTATGTTAATTCGCCAGTTCTCAGAAACGCGACTCCTACGGCGATCGCCGACTGGGCAACGGCAATTCGAGATTCTCAACGTTATCATCAGCTTTAGTCTATTTTTGGTCTGGGACCGCATCACTGGCGGCACCAAAAAGCACCGACAACAACGGGCTACCTGGCTAGTTCAACGGCTCCTAGAGCTTGGTCCCACCTTTATTAAAATTGGTCAGTCCCTCTCCACCCGCGCCGATTTGATCCCAGCGGAATATATCCACGCCTTGGGTCAACTGCAAGACCGCGTCCCCCCCTTTGACTCCCAAACGGCGATCGCCATCATTGAGCAAGAACTTAATCAACCCCTAGAAACCCTATTTACATCCTTTAACCCAACGCCCCTGGCCTCCGCCAGTCTCGGTCAGGTTCACTGTGCGGTACTTCCCACGGGAGAAGCGGTGGTGGTCAAAGTGCAACGATTGGGGCTAGAGGAAATCTTGAATCTAGACTTTGAAGTTCTGCACCAGTGTTTACGGTGGGCAAAAAATTGGCTACCCGGCGTTCGTAAACTATTGCAAACCCACGAAATCGAAGCGATTTATCAAGAATTCTTTAGCTTATTATTTCAAGAAATTGACTACATACACGAAGGCAAAAATGCCGAGCAATTTCGTCAAAATTTTCAAGACTATCCCAACGTTAAAATTCCCCAGGTCTATTGGGACTTGACTACCCACCGCATTCTTACGTTGGAATATTTACCCGGCATAAAAGTTGATGACCGCACCGCCTTGGTTGCAGCGGGAATTAATGTAGACCGTGTCATTGAAACCGGAATTTCTGCCTACTTGAAACAATTATTATTGGATGGTTTTTTTCAATCTGACCCACATCCCGGCAATATGGCCGTAGACACCACAGGGGAATTGATTTTCTACGATTTTGGCACCATGGCGGAGGTGAAAATTATTGCCAAGGATCAGATGATTCAAACGTTTTTTGCCATTCTTGCCAAGGATGCCAGCAAAGTATTAGATACTTTGATTTATATGGGCTTGGTGGAGCCGGTGGCGGATATGCGCCCCGTCAAACGCATTATTGCCTTTTTGCTGGATAATTTTCGGGACAAACCAGTGGATGTGCGGCGGTTTGAGCAAATTAGCGATGAAGTCTATGCCATGTTTCAACAACAACCCTTCCGTTTACCGCCGGAAATGACCTTTATTCTTAAATCCCTATCAACCCTGGATGGCATCGCCCGCTCCCTCGACCCCCAGTATAATTTGATCGCGGCGAGTCAACCCTTTGTGCAACGGGTGGCTGGGACAGGTCCTTCTCCTTCGGTGTTGACGATGGTATTCAAGCAAGTTAAATCCTTCCTTCGAGAAAGCGTTCGGCGTCCTGGTCGGGCTCCGGCGTTTATTCAGTCCCTAGAAGATAAAATTGAGCGCGGCGAGCTTCAGTTTCGCACCCGTTCCTTAGAAGGCGATCGCCTATTAAACCGCATTCATTTAGCCCTCAAAAGTCTGATTTATGCTTGCTTAACAGGATTTACTCTACTGACAGCGGCGGTATTATTGTCCACGGTCTATCATCAGTTGGCGGTGATAGGCTTTGCCCTGGCGGGACTATTTAGTTTGTTTTTACTAAGATCGTTGGTGAAGTTGGCGATCCAAGAACGACTAGACCGCTGGACTACCAAATAAAAACAGACCGGACTAGATAGTACAAATAATAAGCTCCTGCATCTAGGCGATCGCCTAGATGAATTAACGATTGACTACCCTTCTTTCGTCACTTTAAGCAAGTAACTTTTGTTTTGAGCGTTAAAAGTCTTTGATAGCAAAGCTTTTGGGATTCTTCTTAAAGGGGGACAAGCTGGTCAAAAAGCCTGTTGTATAAGGGAAAGAGCCTGAAAGCCTCGTTGAAAAAAGGAGGACTTATGGGGCTTGAGCAGAATTAACTCGAAAGCTAAATCAGACCATAATTCCATAGCATGAC
>JBGSZT010000174.1:0-10197 GCA_041750255.1 Synechocystis sp. | reverse complement strand
TTCATAATCTATCCCCGAGTCTATCGGCAAACAGATTGTCTTGTCTCCTGCTGTTCCTCTAGGGCGTCGTTTTTCCATAACTTTTTCCTCCCTACTTCTTTTTCTAGTTTACCCCTCCCACACAAACTCAGTTGGAACCAGCAACATCGAATGCAATATCAATTTCGGACGGTAGGACAAGCATTCGAGCTTATCGACCCCGATGGAACACCAGCCCTAGAAGTCATCATCCGAACCGAACAATCCCAAGCACAGCTCACAAAACTAGAGAAGTAGGGATACTTGTCCTCCACTGAATGGCGATCGCTTTATCAATATGGTGTCAAAATTCCCGGAAAATTGGGGGATTATTCTGAAATTGATAGTAATCTCCCCAATATACTGCTCTGGAATGGCGATTATCATCCCAGCTATGGCATTATCCTTGCTTAATGTTAGACGTGGTTTAACCGTTCAATCAGTCCCCATCTATCCTCAATCAGGATATTGTTCCGGGGCTTGGCCACGGGATGCCAAAATTTCGCCACGGGGTTCCCAGGTTTTAGATTTTTTGGCTTTTTTAGTTGGTTTTTCCGGTTCAGGCGGCAAGGGTTCCAGGGCTTCTAACTGCACAGTAAATTCCCAGTTATCGCCAAAATCAAACAAATATTCCATTTTATCGCCAATATTCAGGGGTAAATCGCCGATTTTGACGTGATCGGACGGGGGCATATCGGGGCCCCGTTGAAACAATCCCCCCTCGTAATAAGGATGATACACTTTAACGGCTCGTCCCACTTCATTTTGATAGGTAAAACAATGGAGATGGTCGTTATCAAAATCAACGGACTTTAAAATTAACAGATTCAAATCATAGAGATTAGCCTCTCCGTCGATCGCCAGTTTGCGCCAAATTTTATCAAGACTGACCTTGAAAATATGGCGATCGGGGCGGAATGGGGGTTGGTCAAAGGTGAAATAACGTTGCCAAGCGGGGAAATAGGGTTGAAACGCCGCTTGTAATTCGTTCAAGGGAACCGACGGATTTTGTTCCGACGCCCAGATCAATTCCCGTTCTAAAAAGGTTTTTTTGAAAAGGGCAAAAACGGCATTACCTAGGGGCAGGGGGGTGACTTTATTGATGCGCCAGCCCTTTCCTGTACCGGGTTTACCGTGGGTAATGGTAATAAAACCAAACAGTTCCATCAGGGCCAAATTATGTAATTTTGGCCAATAATTTAGGTTCTCTTGGTCAGCATAGCTTTTGCAGGTTAGGGATTGATTGTTTGAGAAATGCCACTCCCATCCCCGCAAACTACTGTCCCCCTCTAACCCATATCCCGATCGGTTATCTCTTAATAACTCGGGAGTCCCCCGCACTAACCATGCTTCCAGCAAGGCAAAGTAACGTTCGGTGGCATTGAATTGCTGCCATTGTTGATGGCGATCAGGATCTAGCTTGAGGTAAGTGGTTTTGCCTTGGGTCTCCACGATCGCCAGTCGGCTGGCTCGCAATAGTAAGTATAAACCGTGGATGTTGGCATAGGATTTTTGTAATAGTCGTTTCAGGTCAATCTTGATGGGTTTGCTCAAGCGTTGATTAATATTGGCCAATAATTTTTGAGAAAATTGGTGGGTTTTACCGCTAACGATTACCCCCTCGGCGGCAATAAAGTCCAGTAAGGTTTGGAAATCGGTCAAAATTGTCCCTGGTGCTGTAGCGGTAATTTCCTGGGCTTCCAACGTCGCAATTTGTTCAGGGGATAAAGGCTCCGCCCCTTGGGAGGCAGATTTGAGATGCCCACCTAAACTCCCCCCCGTGGCAAGGGCTTGTCTGGCGATCGGGGGTTCCGGTTGGGCGGAATCAACCAGAAGGGATTCTATGGGGGGAGGCTCGTCATCTGTGAGGACGGAGCGGAGTAACTTAGCGGGATCAATCTGGGCAAACTCCGGCGGTAACAAATGCTGGACAACCCCGATCAGATCCTGTACATCCTGTACCCCTAATTCCCCTTCCTCCCGGCGATCGGGGAAAGGATTGTCCGGGGTAATAATTCTTGAGGGTTCAGATCGTTGTTGAGCGAGTTGTTTGTTGTACGCATCCTTAAACGCATCTAACCCTCCCTGGGTCGTCATATCAAACCCCTCTGCCATTCCCTGCATGGCAAATTGTTTAACAAAACTGCCTCGGGAATCATCAGACATCCAGTCCCGAAACTTCGATTCAATGGAGCGTAAATATTTGCGAATGGGGCCGGCGTTACGAATTTTATAGTTTTCCTGCAAAAAATGCCAAAAGGCCATCAATTCTGGGATAGCATCGTCTGCTTCCTTGGGATTCATCAAAATGAGTTTGCGAGGCAAAATATCCTGCATTAACGTTTTTGTGTCTCGCAACGTCATTGTCGGCAGGGTGTGATCGAGGTAGTTGTACCCCATTTCAATAAACATACCGATCCAGTAGCCGCCTTCGGGATAGCTTTTGATATGGGCTTGGCCAACCTCTGACTCAACAAATTCATCAATAATGTCTTCAATGTAATCATCGAGGAGCGGCTCGGCATCTTCGTAGGAGAGGTTATCGAGTTGATGAATATTGAAAGCCATGGCCGCGTTCCTTGTTGTTAGTGGTTTGTGTTTGTTCCGATCTTAGCAAGGTATTTGCTAGTCATCCCCCTAGCCCGCCACCACCGGTATTTTCCTTGTTAAAAAAGGCCAGGGGGACGGTTTCCAACCATTCCTAGAACACAAAGGTTGTCCGCACCACGCCCATAATTAGAGTTCCGTTGCGGTCATCGTAGTTGGCGTTGGGGGCCACTAGAATACCGGGGGTAATGGATAAATTATCGGTGAGGGCCCACTGGAAAAAGCCTTCAAGATGGAGGGAACTATCGTCATCGGTGGAACGCACATCTTCGGGGAAGGCGATGGAGGAACTGCTGACCCAGGGTTGCATCCCGACAATAATCCCCGCCATATTACCTTCTTTGATCACATCGGGTAACGGCCCAATTCCAAATATCCAGATCGCCCCGCTCCAGGGTAAAGTCATCGGTTTCCACGGCGGTTAGGGTGCGGGCGTTGGTGAATGAATCCGCCCCAGGCCCCTAGGGTGAAATGCTTCGCTAAGCGCCAGGAAAAGGCCGCGCCGTAGGCATTATGGGAGGTATTGACCGCTTCCCCAAACAGGTCTTCGGTATAAAAGCGGAAATTGGACAGGGTGCTGCCGGTGCCGGTATCGAGGCTGTTGTAGCCCTGGGCATAGGTCAACGCGAGGGTTAAATTATCGTCAAACAGACCATAGGCCAATTGGGCAGTGGATTAGATTCGCCTTCTGCTTTACTGGCAAAGATTTGAGAAGATAGAAAGAACCGGAAAACAGGGAGAATTCTTTAAACAATGCCACTTACCATTGCCCATCTCGGCCCTAGGGGAACGAATGCCGAAACCGTTGCCCTGGCCTACGCCGATTGGCTCCATCAGACTCAAAAACAGGATGTGGAGTTGATTCCCTATCCCAGCATTGCTCAATGTTTGCACGGGGCGGCGGACCAGGTGGTAGATTGGGCGATCGTGCCGGTGGAAAATTCAACGGAAGGTAGTATTGGTGTGACTCTTGATGTGCTTTGGGAGCGGGGGAATTTACAAATACGTCAAGAATTAGTCTTGCCCATTGTCCATGTCTTGATTTCGCGGGGCTTAGCCCTGTCTGGATTAACGAAAGTCTATTCTCACCCCCAAGCTCTGGGTCAGTGCCAAAAGTGGTTGACTCGGTATCTGCCCCAGGTGAATTTAATTGCGACTAATTCCACCACCGAAGCAATCCACTTGATTGAGAATGACCCGACCGGGGCGGCGATCGCCTCTCCTCGGGCCGCAAAATTATTTGATCTGCCCGTGCTCAGAGCGGGAATCAATGATTATCCTGATAACTGTACTCGTTTTTGGGTGATCGGTGTTACCCCCAGTCCTCGGGGTAGTCATACCGCTGTCGCCTTTAATGTCCCGGCTAATGTCCCCGGAGCCTTGGTCAATCCCCTGGCCGTCTTAGCCCAACGAGAGATTAATCTTTGTCGCATTGAATCACGCCCCACTAAACGTTCCCTGGGGGACTATCTCTTTTTTGTGGATTTAGAAGTCAGCCAGACCGAAGATCGTTTCCAAGCGGCGATCACCGAATTAACCCCCCATACCGAAATTCTCAAAATTTTTGGCAGTTATACTATTTTGCCGATGTCATATCAGGGCTTGGAGGGGTGAGGGGGGGATGAATTGGTAAATAAACCGATAACCAGGCACCCCCGGTTTTGGGGTCATTTTGCGCTGAGATCCTGCCCCCGTGGGCTTCTACAATTTCCTTGGCGATCGCCAATCCCAGCCCACTGCCCCGACATCCCTGTTTAGCCTTAAGACGAGATCGAGAGACGTCGCCCCGAAAAAGACGTTCAAAAACAAAGGGCAAATCCTGGGGGTCAAAGCCATTTCCTTGATCAATAATATCAACAGCAACGCTTGCTTCTGGCTCTAGTCGTTGGGCCGAAAGGTAAATTGTGCCCTCAGACGGAGAATGCTTGATGCAATTATCTAATAAATTAATAAATACTTGAATCAGGTGATCTGGATCCGCCTTGATCACTAACTCCTCTGCCCCTTGATAATCCATGGTGACGTGGTTTTCTTGGGCGAGGGGAGAAAGGCGTTGCCAACTCGATAATAGAATTTCTGATAGATTAATGGTCTGGTAATCAAGGCATTGATTGGGATTTTGCCGCAATTGTACCAACATCAACCAATCATTAACGAGATTGCGTAGGCGATCGGCTTCACTCAACAATTGTTCAACCCATCGTTTTTCAGGAAGCTGAAGTCGCTGATGCAGGGTTTCGGCCACCAAAGAAATGGCAGTCAGGGGCGTGCGTAACTCATGGGTCAAATCGGAAAACAATCGGTCTTGCTGACGGTGAAATTCAGTTAAGGGCTGACGGTTTTCAATGAAAATTGCGACTTGTTGACGGGGCAGGGGATAACTGTAGGCCTTGAGTAACAAGGATTCTGCCGATAACTTGGCTTGAGTTTCACTAAATGAGGTGGTAACCGGAAAAAACAACCATTCTTGACTCTGCGTCTGCTGACTACAGCGAGTAAGCTGAATGATTTGATCTAGCTCATAGGAACGTACCAGCTCTAGCAATAGCCGAAGCTGATCCGGTCGCCAGCGGTCAATTTGTAGCAAGGTTTGGGCCGAAAGATTGCACCAGAGTAGATGATTCTCCTCATCAATGTATAAAAAAGCAATGGGGGCCTGCTCCAAAAGTTGCTTCCAGAGATTCACCTCTTCTTGATATAGGTTGCACCGCTCATTGAGGTGCAGAAGTTCCCGACGAATTAAAGATGTGACCGAGAGAGATTTAGCCACATCAGCGGAATCAGAGAGGTTATTGAGCAGAGGCCGTAACCGCCGCCGGAGCAGTAATCTGTCCCAGGCTCCGATGGTCAGGCCCAGCAATCCACCCAGAACAAATAGCAGTAGGTACATGAACTCTAAAACCCCATGGCTACGGTGGTCAGCCTGCTAGATAGTGAATCAGAAGTATACTTTAGGTTGATTTTATGGGCAGCGAGAGACTCGAACTCTCACGGGGAAACCCCGCCACATTTTGAGTGTGGTGCGTCTACCAATTTCGCCAGCCGCCCTTATTTATTTCAGCCTCAACATTATACTCTTTTTGGGTTCCATGCAACAAGTTTTGGTAAATCGGGGAACTGGCCCAGCGGTCTATTTCCCGAGCGCGTAATACCGGCACAGGATGGGTTAATTGCTCAGTTTGCATCGCTTTAAGCATGGCTCCTAGCTCATTCTCGCTCAGAGAGTCGTAATCACGGGCTTGTTCGATAAATGCATCTAGGTTGAGCAAAGGGGCGAGGCTGGGAGAACCTCCCGCTAATTTCATCAAAACGGACATGACAATTCTGGGGTCTTGAACCGCGAGCAGTGCCGCTCGGTCACAACTAAATTCGGCACATCGTACCCACTCCATCAATTGAGTCTGCAAGGATTGGGCGATCGCCGTTCCCCAACTGGGTAATAGGCCCGCCGCCAAGAGCATAATATTAGCCAAGGTCAAATAAACGCCATGCTCACACTTGAGATGGCCTAGTTCGTGGGCCATGACCGCCTGGATTTCCGGGGGAGTGAGCAAATCAATGAGGGAGGTATGAATGACCATAAAGGGCCGATTGCCCCGCATGGCGAAGGTGTAGGCATTGGGTACCGGATTTTGTTGGATGTAGAGTTCCGGTGGGTCAAGGTCCAAAACCTGGCAAGCGTCGATCAATAATTGATAGAGGTGAGGCAGTTGCGTTTGGCTGACTCGGATACTCGCCGCTAGGTTATTCAAGGCAAAAAACTGCTCTGCCACGGAGCCCAACAGGCCCCGAACCAATAAATCCAAGCCCGGTAATTGTTTAAGATTTTGAGTCGCTGTTTGATCCAAGGGATGCCGAAAGTCATCCGCCGTTAATCCAATCAAATGTTTTTGTGCCATAGCCAAAATTTACTCTAATGCTATAGATAGCCTAAACTCATTCCCACTAATAAAACAAATCCAATCCAGACATTTTGTCCGAAAATCTGACCGTAGGCACGAGGTTCAACCCTAATTTGTCTTAGACGTAGGTAATGAATTACCCAACCCCCACTGGCGATCGCCAGGGATAGCCAGTAAAAAGAGTTAAGACCTAGGGTGAGACCCAAAGAAAGCAAGCTGCCCACGGTACCGGCCAGAAACACTCCCACAGCATCTCCGGCATACTTCCCAAAAAATAAGGCACTGGAATTAACGCCAATACGTCGGTCATCCTCTCGATCCGCCATGGCGTAGACCGTATCAAAGCCCAGGGTCCAAAGAATAGTCGCTCCCCAGAGAACCCAGGTCGCCAGCTCCAAATAACTCGTCACCGCACTCCAGCTAATCAAAACCGCAAAGCCCCAGGCTAGAGATAAAACCAATTGAGGCACAGGAAACACCCGTTTGGCTAGGGGATAGCCGACAATCACCGGCACCGCCGCTACACAGAGCCAAAAACTAAGGGGATTCAAATAAAATGCCAAACCAGCGGCACAGGCGAGGGACACCAGTGCCACCCCTAAGCCCACTTTTAGAGAAAGGCTACGATCCGCCAAGGGACGATTTTTAGTGCGTTCCACCTGGGGGTCAATATTTCGGTCCCAAAGGTCATTGACTACACAGCCCAGGGCACTGGTTGCCAGAGTTCCCAGGATAATCACACCGATCAGCGGCAATGGCGGCTGGCCGCGAGACGCTAAAACCACCGCCCAAAGAGCCGGAATCATCAAAATCAAACGTCCAGCGGGTTTATGCCAGCGCAGAAGCCGAAGAATACGCAACCAAGTAGGGTCTGAGGATGAAGGGCGGGTAATCATTGCAATTGGGTAGAAGCAAACAAAATAACCATAAGGGCGATCCTATCCAGGGCAAGGGCATAGTTTTTGATCCTAATCTTATTTTCACTGGGAGACAAAAAAAATAAATGCACGTGGTCGCCGTCTGTTCCCATTTCCTCCATCTCAAACCAATAACGCTGTCCAATTTCATGGAAAATTTGCTTGAGATAATCGCAACGTTCCTCGACCCTTAAAAGTCCTCGACGATACTTGACGCAAAACACCATATGATATGATAGCGAATTTGATACACGCAATAACTAGCCCGTTTGAGTTCCATTACAGGATTGTAATACCTGGCTTTATTTTTAGGGTTGCTTATCCCAATCGCAGCAAGCTGCGGGGTATGCGCAACCCATTTTTAGATCAAAGCACCGAGATTCTAAAGTAGTTTAAGACCTACGAGCATTGAATCCTTCCCTAAAGAAAACAACACTTTTATGACCATTGGCATTTGGGTATTAGGCGATCAACTCTGGTTGGGTCAAGCGGCGTTAAACGCTCACCAGGCTAACCGTTCACAAGTCCCGATTCTCTTCATCGAATCCGCTGACTTTGCTCGCCAGCGTCCTTACCATCGCCAAAAATTAGTATTAGTTTGGTCGGCGATGCGGCATTTTGCTAAAGAATTGACCGAAAACGGTTGGTCAGTTACCTATGAAATCAGCGAGGATTTTCTTACCCCTCTGCACTATTGGATCAAGACCCAAGGCATTACCCAGCTCCAACTGATGACCCCTGGCGATCGCCCCTTTGAGGCCTGGTTACGCTCTCTGACTCTGCCCTGTGAATTGACCCTATGGCCAAATAATCATTTCCTCTGGTCTAGGGATGATTTTGTCGCCTGGGCCCAGGGCCGCAAACGCTTATTGCTAGAAGATTTTTATCGGGAAGGTCGTAAACGCTGGCAAATTTTAATGACGGATAATCAACCCGTTGGTGGCCAGTGGAATTTTGATCAAGATAATCGCAAGTCCCCGAAAAAGAATCTTGCTCCCCCCGCTCCCCTATCCTTTGAGCCTGATGCCATTACCCTACAGGTCATCGAACGGGTTAAACAGTTAAATTTGCCGGGTTATGGGCAATTAGCTGGGTTTAACTGGGGGGTCACCCGCCTAGAGGCTTTGCAAGTTCTCGAGCACTTTGTTGCTGTGGGCTTAGGGCAATTTGGGACTTACCAAGATGCGATGGTGACAGGGCAGGAAACCCTTTGGCATAGCCTAATTTCCCCCTATTTGAATTTGGGATTACTAATTCCCTTAGAAGTCATCGAGGCGATCGCCCAGGTATTGGCAACTCAGACAATTCCCCTAAACAATGTGGAAGGGTTTATCCGTCAGGTTTTAGGCTGGCGGGAGTATATGCAGGGCCTTTATCAGTGGGTGGATGACGACTATGCCCAACGAAATTGGTTTAACCATGACCTCCCTTTGCCAGGATTTTACTGGGAAGCTAGTCAAATCGAGATGAATTGTTTAGCCACGATTTTAAAACAAGTCGAACAAACGGGTTATGCCCATCACATTCAACGATTAATGATTCTCAGCAATTTTGCCCTGATTGTCGGTGTTAATCCCCAACAACTCGAAGCGTGGTTCCATGCCGCCTTTATCGATGCCTATGACTGGGTAATGCAAACTAATGTTTTGGGTATGGGGCAGTTTGCGGACGGGGGTCTGTTGGCCTCCAAGCCCTATGCGGCCTCTGCGAATTACATCAATAAAATGAGTGATTATTGTCACCAGTGTCCCTGCAATCCTAAAGCCCGAACAGGCAATGATGCCTGTCCTTTCAACTATTTCTATTGGGATTTTCTAGCCCGCCACCGCGAAAAACTGCAAAAGACGGGGCGCATGGCACTGATTTTGGCGAATTTAAAGCGTATTGAACCAGCGGAAATGTCGGCAATGCAGACATTAGCCGAGGATTGGCGCAGGGTTCATTGTGAAACTCCAGGCGTACTCCGTTAGATTTCTCCATGCAATTTTCGTACTAATCTATTGATGATTTGCTAAACTGGCTGATGAAAGCTGATTAATTTTTGAACATTTATGAGATCACATAGAACAACTTACAGAAGAGTTATTATCTCTGCCTAGCCTCTCTAGAGGATTGTTACCAGAAAAATTAGTTGAAAGTCTTGAATTTGGCACAGTGACCTTAAGTTTGAAGGGCAATTTGGTCAGCTACACCGGCGACTACGACTACAATCGCAACTCTAATGTCTGGTAACAAAAAACAGCGATGTCCAAAGGGACAAGACTGTAGCTTAGGTAACGGTTACTGGAGTCAAAAACGATTATTGTCTTCGACAATCGATTTCCCTAAGAATAAATACTCATGACCAATGCCATTGAAACCTGTCCTGTGTGCGGCGTTACCATCGAAAATGGTGCCAAGGTAAACTTTTCCGTTGGCCCCGCCGGTACCCGCGCTCGGCTCTGGGCCCGCGTTTGTAATTTTGCCAAAAACCCCGATTGCATCAACCAAGACGAAGCGTCCATCGGCAATATCAACCAAAGTGATTATTACAACTAGGCGACCAGGCCTGGTTTACCTGCTCCGAGAGCGATCTAAATTTTGTGTAAAGAGGAAAATTAAAGTGAAAAGCGTTCGGGAACTGGACAGTGGGAAGTTCTCGGTGGACTAGCGGGATGAAGAGAAGGAAAACGGACATGCCGTGACCGAAGCGGCCCAAGATGTCCGAAACTGGCTGATATAAATCACTTCAGCCAGGACTATTATGGAGCTCT
>JBGSZT010000173.1:0-10051 GCA_041750255.1 Synechocystis sp. | reverse complement strand
GGATGCGTTCACGGATGTACGAGTTGGTTATTGGCTGTATTTGTGGAATAGTGCGATTACGGGTTCAGTATGTCTCAAATCCAACCTGTGAAGGCTGGATGTCGGTTAGCCTGCCAAATTTCCTTATTTTTGAAGAGGTCTCTTACCCTAGACAGCAAGGCTCACTATTTGCAACTATCCCCAGAACGCAAAGAAGACAGACAAACTGCCTGTCTCTCTGTACTATAAATTACCCGAGTTAGGTTAGTTACTGCCGCTAAACACCACAGCGGGAAACTTGCTTTGGGCATCTGCCATGGAAATCTGTTTGTTCTGGTTTTTTAGGTCTTGCCAGAAGTTAATCACCTCGGTGGCTTGATTGAGCACTTCAATACGATCGCCTTCTGCGATCCAATGTTTTGCTTCTAGCTCATCTTTAAGCTGTTGCCAAGCGTCGTTGCGTGGCCAGAAGAAATAGGCAGTGAGCGGACTGGTTCCTTTACCGACCACCTGATCAACGGCGATCGCCACATTTTGATCTAACCAAAGGACTTTCAGAATAAATTTGGTCTCCAATGACTCCTCCAACAAATTCACAGGATAAATTGAACTTAGCACGCATTACGGCAGATTATGATTATAGCTCAATTGACCACAGCCCGACTGTTATAAAGGCTCATGGTTTTTTCGATTCCCTGATTAAAGCTATGCTCTACCGCCTCGCGGGCTAGGGCCAAACTCTTGTCCACAATAGAAATTTCCTCCGGAGTAAATCGCCCTAAAACATGGGAAATAGTCTCGGTTTTATGATTGGATTTACCAATGCCCAACCGGAGGCGAGGAAAGCCTTCTCCCCCCACATGACTAATGATGGACTTCATGCCATTGTGCCCGCCGGCGGAGCCGGATAGCCGTAGGCGGAGCCGTCCCATGGGTAAATCCATGTCATCATAAATGACAAGCAAGGATTCTGAGGGGATTTTGTACCAGTCCATCACTGCCCGCACCGCCTGACCCGACCGATTCATATAAGTAGTCGGTTTAAGCAGAGCGACTTTGTGCCCCAGAACCATGCCCTCGCTGAACCAGCCATGGAAACGACGGTGTTCTTGCCAGGTAAAATGCCAAGCATCAGCTAGAGCATCCACGGAGGCAAAGCCAATGTTGTGTCGAGTTTGGTGGTATTTAGATTCAGGATTGCCTAAACCTACGATTAAGCGAGGAATCAAGGGCGTATCAGGCATTCTGGCAGAAAAATGGTGATTGACAACGCAAAAGGATTAATCTTGTTGCTGGAATAGGGTTTCTAAATAGACCCGCGCACAGGCACGGTAATTGGGGGAGGTTTGTCCGCCGTAACTGCCTTCATTTTGTAATAAAAAGAGGGAAAGTGCCGCCGAAAAGACGCGGTCCAGATCCCAGGCCGGATGCTTTTCCATATATTGGGTGAGGGAGTCGTGTAGATCCTCGGGAATTTCAGCAAAAATGCTAACAGAAGTATCCATGTTCGCCTCGAATTAAGCCCAAACCAGCCCGATAAGCGGTGATGAATCTCGTTAACGAGACAACTTACCACTGGGAGCGGTGAGGTCTTGGGTTGTGTGTCCACTAGTTGTAGCGAGGATGCCCCTGTCTTGTCAATGCTACGAAAGGTTACGCAATAATAAATGGGCTTGATTCTGTAACGAGAGAATAGGGGTTAGAGCCACGTTTTTGTTACATAGCGCAATCAAAACTAAGTGTGTACCAAACATAAAGGGTTGGAGTCAAAGATTCCCCAGTCGAAAAATGGAGGACAGATGACAAGCCTATCCCTGGGGGGGAGAGTGACAAATTAGCCCCTACCCCTAGAGCCGCGATGCTATGTATTAGTCTTGATTCCCTTAGTAACGCTGGGGATAAGATTCGCTAGACCGGGGCCGAATTGGGGAAAAGCTGGGGATGAGAGTGGGGAATAGTTTTGTTAAAAATAAGAATTACAAAAATTTTGCCGTATGTAACAATTAGCTACACTCCCTAACGATTTTGCTGAGGCCAATGTCATGACCGCTACAATCAAAAAAGGCGCTTTAGTTCGTGTGATTCGTGAAAAATTGGAAAATAGTGTAGAAGCCTATGCCAGCGATCGCCGTTTTCCTAACTATTTATTTGAGAGCAAAGGACAGGTGTTAGACCTCAAGGGTGACTATGCCCTGATCAGTTTTTATGTGCCGTCTCCGAGCGTCTGGCTCCGCCTTGACCAACTAGCCCCGACTCCCTAGATTATTTCCCCCATGCCCACTCCTCCTGCCCCGGCGATCGCCTGTTACTCTCCGCGTATTACCATCATTGGTGCGGGGAATGTCGGACGCACTCTAGCCCAGCGAGTCCTAGACAAAGATTTAGCCGATGTCGTCTTGCTGGATATTTTGCCAGGATTGCCCCAGGGCATCGCCTTGGACTTGGCCGCCGCCCAAAGTATTGCCCAAAATACCACAACAATCCTAGGGACGAATCACTACGAGGATACTGTGGGCTCTAGTATCGTGGTGATTACGGCAGGTCTGGCCCGCAAACCCGGCATGAGTCGTGATGACCTCCTGCACATCAATGCGGCGATCGTTGGTGAGGCGGCGAAAAAAGCCCTGGCTCATTCTCCCGATGCCATTTTTTTGGTGATCACCAATCCCTTAGACGTGATGACCTACCTCACCTGGCAGGCAACGGGATTGCCCCCCCAACGCATTATGGGCATGGCGGGCGTGCTAGATTCGTCTCGTTTGCAAACCTTTATCGCCTCGCATCTCGGTGTTTGCCCGGCGGACATCAGCACCTTAGTATTAGGAGGGCATGGGGATTTAATGCTTCCCCTGCCCCGCTACTGCACGGTTCGGGGAATTCCGATCACAGAACTGATGCCTCAAACTATTATTGACCAACTCATCGAACGAACTCGTCATGGGGGAGCCGAAATCGTCAAACTTCTGCAAACCGGGGGAGCCTACTATGCCCCTGCCGCTTCGGCTTGTGTCATGGTGGAATCCATTTTGCGGAATCAATCCCGACTACTCCCCGCCGCCGTTTATTTAGAGGGCGAATACGGGCTCAAAAATATCTTTTTGGGAGTGCCTTGTCGCCTAGGCTGTCGAGGCGTTGAACAGATTTTAGAAGTGAATTTGACTCCCCAGGAACTCGAAGCACTTCAGGCATCCGCCGCCGCTGTTCGGCAACATATTGACATCGCTCTTAAAAACATGGTTCATTAAGCGGAAGGCTCGCCTTTTCCCTCCACAAAAATATCGGCTAACGATGATGATAAATCTTGGTTGAGACGGCCGGCCCGAATTAACTCAGCGTAGGTCTCCGCTTCCATATCCAATAAAGTTTCTTGGAGTTGCTCTCGAATCAAAGATTCTAATTGAGGATTCTGAGCTTGAAGGGCTTCAATATTGGCTTCTACAGTTTGGAAGCGCAATTCAATGGTATCCCGCTGGGATTGATACAACTCCACAGTATTGTCACTGGATAGAGTCAACCGATCAAGATAGTTCAAGATTCGTTTTAAGGCGGCTTGTCGAGCCAGAAGTTCTGAATAATTTTGCTGTAATTCTTGATTGCCAATCAAATTAAACCGGTCTAATAATCCTTGAATAGTCAATCCTTGTACTAGCAAAGTAAAGAGAACCACTCCGAAGACAATATTAATAATTTCCTGGCGTTGACTCAGGGCAGTTGGGACGCTCAAAGCCAAGGCGATGGAGACAGACCCCCGCAATCCTCCCCACCAAAGCACGGTTTGTTCCTTGTAACCTATATTGGAGTGTACTAGCCAATTGCTGAGGGCACTAAAGCCAAAAATTGTTGCCAAACGAGAGCCGAGTACCGCGACAATACAGACAAAAATAAGATAAGAACTATCCCAAAGACCCACTAATCTAACCTGGTCTCCAATCAGAAGAAAGACAATAGAATTAACAAAAAATGCTAAAAACTCCCAGAACTCCGAGACTAACAATCGAGTCCGGGGATTCATACCGTTACGAGAGCCATAGTTGCCTAAAATAATACCAACAATGACGACCCCGATAACCCCAGAGCCCCCCAGTTCTTCGGTAATGAGATAGGTGGCATAGGCTGATACCAAAGTGAGAGATTGTTCTACTAAGGGCAAATCAAAGCGTTGGGTGAGATAGGAAATCCCAAAGCCAACAATACAGCCGATACCGATGCCAATCCCCACAAAGCTTAAGAAAAGCGGCAGGACAATGGGTAAGGAAATGAGGTCGGAGCCAAAGGGTAAACTCACCAGCAAAACAAAGGCAACAACGGCAACTCCGTCATTAAAAAGACTTTCGCCTTCCATTAAGATACTAAGTTTTTTGCTGGCTCCAAGTTGCCGAAAAAGTCCCACCACCGACACTGGATCGGTTGTGGAAAGACTAGCACCGACCAGTAGAGCTGTCGGTAGAGTCAGACTGGTAAATTGACTGAGACTAAAGCCAATAACCACAATAGAAATAATTACCCCAAAAATTGCGAAAAGCGTAACAGGGAACCAATTGGCTTGTAGGTCTCGCCAACGGACATTCCAGGCGGCTTCAAAGAGGAGGGGGGGCAGAAAAATTTCGAGGATGAGTTGTGGGGAAAGATTGACTAACCGCACATCAATAAAAGCCAAACTAAGTCCGACAATGACCAATAGCAGGGTGTAGGGAATTTGGCGGAGCCAGGGAACAATACGGGCGAAGGTTGCAACCGAAAGAGAAACCGAGAGAACAATAACGAATTGCTCCAGGTTTTGTTGGATGGCGGCATCAGCCGCTGAGCCGAGACTCATCGATAATTAACTCCCGATTGTGCGTGGGTCGGACTAGAATATTCTAAGCATGGACGGTGGTTTCGCGGGAGTAATACTGCAATTGAGCTTGACAAATCAAAGAAGCGCGAATAATCAAATAGGGCAGGATCTCAGGCTAGATATTGCCCTGGAGGCGGAACAATTACTAGTAATCCAGAGTTATCTTGAGGGATTATTATCAGCTCTCCTGGCGCTGACGGATTGTGATCAAGAGGTTTGGCAAAGAGCGGTTAAAGCCCTAGGACTGGACTCATCCCAGCTCATGAATCCCGTTCCAAGCGTTGATTTAGCCAACGCTCCCGATTTAACCCTAGAAAATGCTCGGTCGTTGGTTCTGATCCTAGGACGACTCGCAAGCCAGTACCCAGAAATTTTGCGGCGAGCTGTAACCTTGATGGAACAAATGCAAGAACAGGGCAAAGATCCCGCTAAAACGGCTCTTTTAGGAGCGTATCTAGAAAAATTTTGGCCCCGGTATCATCAGGCTCGTCGTCGGTTAGGCCTGACGGAAATCGAGACTTCGGTTTCCCTGCCATTTAAGTATTTGATTGATCTGTTGTTTTGTAGTCATCCGGCCGGCCCCCATTGGCTGTGGTCAGCCTTGCTATCCTCAACCTCAGAGGGAGATTAATTGTGCGAAGGCGCTATCCACGGCGGATTGGGAACTAACCGTCGTGCCAAAATCATTGAGCCAATCTCGTCCAAAGACTTCTCCCGTACTTCCAGAATAAGCTTGGGCGACCGGTTCATCGATACTACGAGTAAATAGGTCGGCGCTCTTAATTTTATTCCGCAGGGTAATAATGTCCCCATTATCTGCACCAAGGGCCACTTCGAGGGCAAAATTAGCTAAGGAAACGGCTCCGGAATCGATTAATGGCACCCAAAAATTGAGACCCTCCGCTTCTGCATTGCGATTAAAGGCAAAGTTATAGACCTGATTTACTTTTTCGGTATTATTCAGCCCAGCAAAGAGTCGATTTGCTTCTTCGGCATTCCCAAATTCATTGACAATATTGTTATAAACCCCGGCGGCACTTCCAGTTAGCTGATCGCCATTTCTAGGGCTATAGCTGACATTATTATTCGTCAATTGTTGATTCCAGAAGTTTAACCCACCTTGGTCTCCGGGTCTTCCGTAGTAGGCAACATAGGCAATTTGTGCTGTTGATCCATTTAAGACTAAAGGGTCTATTATGGGTAGGTTGGGCAGGACAGTCACAGAAAATGTATGGTCGATAAAGTTACCAAAGAGATTGGTAGCCCGCAGAGTAATATCGGCAAGTCCGATTTGATCGGGGAGATAATCTAGAGCAAGCTCTTGGTTTTCTAGGCGGGGGACTACTAGGCTCGGATTACTATTACCAATAATACTAAAGCTCAGTTCCTCCTGTTGGATAATGCCAATGTCACTAAAGCGAATGAAATTATTAGCCGTTAGGGGTTGATTTGGGTTGTAATTAATAATAGGAGTATCGGCAAAGGTCGGATTGACGTTATTGATAATGTCGGTAAGCGTTAAATCTACAGCGGCGATCGCCGCGATCGTGGCCAAGTCACTGGCACTCTGGGCTTGGCCAAAGACCGTGAAACCACCATTTTGGTTATCTAAGTTTCCCGAATTATCCCCGAGGTTAAAAAACCATTGACTAGTGGCACTGTTGGGATTATTCCCCAACTTGGCCATGGCGATCGTACCTAGGGTATTGGAGCGGAGAGAGCTAAATTCATTTTGTACGGAATCATTTGTTGCGATGGTTCCAAGTCCCGTTGCATCGTAGGTAAATCCCCCGCCTTGGACAACGAAATTGGGAACGGAGCGATGAATAAAGCTATTAATATACTTATCTTGCTCGACGTAGGTTGCAAAATTAGCTACGGTCAAAGGAGCGCCATCTCCGGTTTGGTCGAATAAAACAACATTGATTACCCCAGAGCCAATGGAGGGATTGGCAAGTTGAAATTGAGCGGTTTTTCCGGTTGTGAACGGGTCATCAAAGTAACCCATCAAGTTGAGGTTGGTGTCAATATCATTCACCTCTACTATTAAGTTGCCGATGAGATTGGTTAGGATAACTTCGTTTGCCATGAGATCCGGGAATATACAAGGGTCAATTTGTGAATTTTAACGATTTTTGCCTGAAACTGACCATGGTCACAAAGGTACCAAAGCCCCACGCCAGAAAAACCTCCAATTCTTGACGGACAATATAATAGTCAACCCTTTGGGAAAACTTACTTAAGTTATGCAGCAAAAAACTAGACTGCTCGAAGCCATCGCTAGTATCAATCGTGGCCTATTAGCAACGGAAGCTGACCGAGTGGAAATCCTCTCCGCCGTAGAGCAACTCGAAGATCACAACCCAAACCCCCATCCCCTCGAAGCAAAATCTACTCTGGACGGGAACTGGCGACTACTTTACACCACCAGTCGTGGCATTTTGGGGCTAGATCGATTTCCTTTGCTCCAACTCGGGCAAATCTATCAATATTTGGACTTGGTGCAGGCAAAGCTCTACAATATTGCCGAAATTGAAGGTCTACCTTTACTCGAGTCGGTGGTAGCTGTTGTTGCTAGATTTGACGTCGTGTCCGATCGCCGGGTCGAGGTAAAATTTGAACGCTCGATTATCGGTTTGCAACGCCTCTTAAATTATCAATCCCCTAGTCAATTTATTCAGGCGATCAACTTGGGTAAGAAATTTCTGCCGCTCGACTTTAGCATAGACCGAAAAGAATCTATGGGCTGGCTAGAGATTACCTATTTAGATGATGATCTCCGCATTGGCCGGGGCAATGAAGGGAATGTTTTTATTTTAGCCAAAGTCAATTAATCCATTTATATTTTCAGTGTAAATTGAACCAACTCGACATCAATGAGGCTAACGCTGTGGTTTCGGCACTAACCCAAACTCTAATTTATTATCAGCAACTAATTGACAAAACTACGTTTCCTACTGGCAAAGAGACAGAGCGAGTTTTTATCTTGTCAGATGTAGATTGGCAGGATTATGAGTATCTCTTAGATTTATATGGTGATGATGCGCCAGTCAAGTTTAAATATTCTCAGGGAATACTACAAATTATGTCACCCAGTCGCAGGCATGAAAGGAATAAAAAAATCATTGGTTTATTGCTGGAAGCCTATTTGCTAGAACGTAAAATACGTTTTTATCCCTTGGGTTCTTTAACGTTGCGGATGGAAGGCCTACAAAAAGGCATTGAACCCGATGAATGTTATTGTTTTCAATCCCCTAAAGCTTTTCCCGATTTGGCGATTGAGGTGGTGGTGACCAGTGGTGGTATTAACTCCTTAGAAATTTACCAAGCTCTAGGGGTGAGGGAAGTATGGTTTTGGCAGTCTGATCAATTATCAGTTTATGTTTTAGAGACGAGTGGATATGTTAAAATCAAACAAAGCTCGCTTTTGCCGGAGTTAGATTTGGCATTGTTAGCCAATTATATTGGCTGGGAAGAACCGTTTGATGCGGTTTTAGCGTTTCGAGAGCAGATGCGGAAAATATCGGATTGAATCACCATTTTTATTCGCCGTATTCCTAGAGGAAACTACCTCAATTGTGCCGATGCCAGTATTTCTTTACTTTGGGAACTTGAAGGCAGGAAAAATATAAGAGACATAGCTTGGGGACTGTCCAAAGTTCATCACATTTTTCAATATAGGACAAAAAGTTTCTAGTTTCTCAACGTTGTTTGGGCCGATTTCTGGGGGTCGAGTCGATCACGGACTGGTAAACGGCAAGCATTTCTTGAGCAATTTTGTCCCAGGAATAATGATCTAAAACAAACTGACGGGTTCTTTTACTTAATTTCTCCTGTTCTAACTCTGGTAGATCAAGATGTTTTTTAATGGCCAGGGCGATCGCCGCTGGTTCCTGAGAAACAACATAACCGAGATCATTTTGTTCAATTTGCTGGGCTAGGGCAACACCAGGAGTTAGCAGGACGGGCGTTCCGGCGGCCAGAGCCTCCAACACAGCAACACCGAAATTTTCGGAGTAGGAGGTGAGGGTAAATAAATCTGACCCTTGCAATAATAATTGCTTTAATTCCCCGTCAACAAAACCCACCATCAAAGAGCAATTCTCTAAACCAGAGTCAAGAAGACAAGACTTTATTTGAGCTTCATAATCAGGATCGCCGCTACCGGCAATAATCAGGGTGAAGTTTGAGGTTTTGACGTCTGCTAAAGCTTTGATTAAGATTTCTAATCCTTTTTTGGGATGAATGCGGGAAAGAAAAAGAATAATCGGCTCTTGGGGAGGAAGCTGAAAGTAAGCCCTTAAACGTTGGTGAGCATCTGGTATTAGCTCAGGAACCGTTAAACCATGGGGAATCACAAATTTTGCGCTAGTTAAATAGAGACTACTAGCTTCGTTTTCTTCAAGTTGGGAGTTAAAATTCAGTCCGGAAGCGTTATTTAAGTTAGAGTTCTCAATTAACTTCAAATAAGCTTTTTTTTTGCGAGATCCCTGTTCGAGAGCCCACTGGCAAAGCAAACCATGGGTTGCGACAAGATAGGGAATATTTTTTGACCTGGCGATCACCATGACAATCGTCGAAGGATAGGAAAAAATGGCATGGACATGAACCAGATCGTAATCTTGGATATGTCGCCACAGCCATTGGGTTAAATCAGCAGAAAAGGCAAATTCTCGCACAGCGGCAATATCAGGGGAAAACCTTGCAAAAAATCTAACTGGAACTCCTTGATATTCATACAAGCCATCTAATGGCACGTCAAGCAGTGTTTCTCCATTATCGTTAGTCGTTGCAATTTCCACCTCACAATCAGCATTTTGAAGACTTCTCACCATTTCAATCACTGCTGTACTTGGGCCTCCCCTCACAGCGGCGATCGAAGGAATTATGTGTAAAACTTTCATGATTTTAGGATAAACAAACTAGCCTGGGGTGGTGTCATTTGGGCGGCAGTGCGACTTACTCTCCGTACTCTTGCAGGAAACTTAGGAAGTCGGCTAGGACTGTTCGGGTGTCTGGACTAGGGGCGAGTTGATGCCGTATTTGGAGAATGAAGAATCGATTTTGGATTCGAGCACGGCGAGCCGCTCGTTCTCTTTCTTGATCTGCTCGGCTTCTTTCTTGATCTGCTCGGTTTCTTTCTTCGTTTGCAAAATCATCTCGTCGAATTTCGCGTTCTCTTGCTTGAGTGTTTTCGTCCTCTGCTCGTGTTCTCTCGTTCTTTGCTCGATTTCC
>JBGSZT010000172.1:0-52713 GCA_041750255.1 Synechocystis sp. | reverse complement strand
CCGAACGTCTGGATGTTCATGGAATTTCAACTGTTGCTGAAGTTCTTGCTTTTCTTCCGGTGTTAGATAGTTTTTAATTCCCATGCCTCATCCCGCCATTTTTGATATATTATATGTGATTTAGATGCCTAACAGCTTACCGTATGCTTTAATGCTTTGCTATACCCCGATTGCTTATATTTTCTTAACCTTTGCGATCGCCGCTTTGAGCTAAGATCCCATTCTTGAGGGCAAACACCATAGCCAGTAAGAATGAGTAATGTCTGCACCACAACAATATCCTCGACCCCATGGCAATCGTCAGAGACGACACAAAAACTCGGCGTTGCCGACTTAACCGCCGCCCTGTTGAGCCCCTTGCCGACTTTTGTACCGCCTTAGCCCTAGTTGTTTGAAAGGATTACGGAAATTCATCAGCAATGCCAGGAACCTCTGCCACCGGAATTTTGGGAGCTTTAGCTTTTCAGACGACCCCCAACCCCGTATCATTGGGTAAAACTGACTCCTTGGCAACTAGAGTGAAACGTATTTCGATTCTTGGCTCCACCGGCTCCATCGGCACCCAAACCCTTGAGATTGTGGCTCAATACCCAGAGCAATTCCAAGTGGTCGGATTGGCGGCCGGGAACAATATTGAATTATTAGCGACTCAAATTCAGCAATTTCGACCGGAAATAGTCGCAATCCAGCAAGAGTCTCGTTTAGAAGAACTAAAAACGGTGATTGCTACGGTTGATCCCCAACCGATTTTAGTTGCCGGGGAAGCTGGGATAGTAGAAGTTGCCCGTTTTGGGGATGCTGAAACGGTGGTGACGGGCATCGTCGGTTGTGCGGGTTTACTGCCTACCATTGCCGCCATTGAAGCCGGAAAAGACATTGCCCTAGCCAATAAAGAAACCCTCATTGCCGGAGCGCCGGTGGTGTTGCCCCTGGTGGAAAAACATGGGGTTAAGCTTTTGCCCGCGGATTCTGAACATTCAGCGATTTTTCAGTGTTTACAAGGAGTCCCGGCGGGAGGCCTACGACGCATTATCCTCACGGCCTCGGGGGGCGCCTTCCGTGATTGGTCAGTGGAAAAATTGCCTTTTGTGACAGTGCAAGATGCCCTCAAACACCCGAATTGGTCTATGGGACGTAAGATTACGGTAGACTCTGCCACCTTGATGAATAAAGGATTAGAAGTGATTGAAGCCCATTATCTCTTTGGGCTCGACTATACGGCGATCGAGATTGTAATCCATCCCCAAAGTATTATTCATTCGCTGATTGAAGTCCAAGATACGTCGGTTTTGGCACAGTTGGGCTGGCCGGATATGCGCTTGCCCCTCCTCTATGCCCTTTCCTGGCCTGATCGCCTGAAGACTGATTGGCCACCCTTAGATTTAGTCAAAGCCGGAGACCTCACCTTCCGAGAGCCGGATCACAAAAAGTATCCCTGTATGCAACTCGCCTACGCTGCTGGTAAAGCGGGCGGAGCCATGCCAGCGGTACTCAATGCCGCCAATGAACAAGCCGTGGCCTTATTCCTAGACGAAAAGATTCAGTTTTTGGATATTCCGCGCCTCATTGAACGCACCTGCGAAAAATTTAGCACCGAAAATTCAGTGACTCCTAGCCTAGAGGATATTTTGGATGCCGATCAATGGGCCCGGGCGATCGTGCTAGAGACGAGCCAATCCCTAAGTTCAGCCACTTTAACCGGAGTGTCCTAGGCACAATGCAAATCGTACTTTTTATTGGGGCTATTGTCGTTGCTTGGCTATTATTCACCTGGCTGTGGAGGGTGATCAAACTCAGTCTGACGACGGCGTTAACCATTGCCGTGATCGTCTTTATCCTACAGTTTGCCTTTGGCATTAGCCCCGAAAAACTCTGGCAAGAAATCATTAATCTCCCCCAGAATTTTCTTTATTTTTAGACAAAACTAGCGAACATTTTCTAGACTTTCAAACTTCTTGGTAAAGAGTTCGGTAAAGAGGCTCAGAACGGTGCGATTTTCTCGCACTTTAATGTTTGCGGTGACAGACATCCCCGATTGCAAGGGAATGGTGCGGTTGTAGGCTTTTAATTCCTGGGAATTTAATTTCACCTGCACCGGAAAGCGATAAAACTGTTGGGTTTGAGTGGGAGGCAAGGCATCGGAGCCGATGGAAACCACTTCTCCTTTGATATCTCCAAACTCACTGTAGGGAAATGAGTCAATTCTTACTTCCGAAGGCATCCCCATCCGTACAAAGCCAATATCTTTGTTGGTGACATCCACTTCAGCTACGAGGTTATCGGTCGGGACAATTTTAAGTAATGGTTCCGTTTGGTTGGGCGGAGTGACATAGCCAGGGGTAGCCTTAAGGTCAAAGACGGTGCCATTTACCGGCGATTTGATCTCTTGATATTTCAAGGTCACATTAGAGCGGCTAATCTGTCCCGCTAGTTCATCAATACGCTTTTTGTTCTCGACAATGACTTTTGTTAATTGGCTATCAATTTCAGACAATCGCTTATTATTATCGGCAATGCGGTCAGCAATGTCTTTTTCGGTGATGGCACTGGTATTCGTTAAACGAGCACTGGCTTGGTCAATTAAGTTACGCAGACGCTTTTCTTCTTGCTCTAAGCGATTAATTTCCGCTTGACGGGTTTCCAGTTGTTGTTTTTGCCGGTCGTATTCGACACTGCCATTGGCTTGTTGTTCGATAATGCGTTGAAAACGGTCATTCACGGCTTGTTGTTGCTTTTCAACTTGTAGTTTAGCCAAGGCTCCTTCTTCGAGTAGGGGAGTAACATTCCCCAAAATTCGTTGTTCGATTTCTAAACTTTTTTTCGCTTCGGCGATCGCCTCTTGGTTGCGAGATTCCAGGTCACCCAGAATTTTTTTATCTTCTAATAGTTGAGTGCGAGCGGAACTCAGTTGATTTTCAGCCTGATTAAGTTGTTTTTCCAGTTGTTGGATTTCCAAATTAGCCGCCGTCATCCGCGTTTGCAGTTCATACTGGGTGCGTCGTAGGCGAGTTTCTTGGTCTGGAGTAAGGGTCGCCGTGGAGGTAAATCCCAACAGGGTTTTGTAGAGTTCATTCTCTTGCACCAGGGCCGAGCGATTTTTGGCTAAAGACACCACTTCCCAGGGTAATTTCAAATCGCTAATGGCTGTGTTTAACTCCGCCCCAGACAAATCATTCTCGAGGATAGCGCGGTAGAAATCATTTTCCTGTACGAGAGCTGCTTTGATTTTTTTTGCAGCTTCTAAGTCAGACTTAGTGGCGGCAGAATCTAGAATTACTAGAGTTTGTCCTGCTTTGACCGTATCTCCATCCTTAATGAGTACTGTTTTAACTACCCCATTGACGGGAGCTTGGATATCCTTAACTGACTCCTTGGGTTTCAGTTGTCCTACGGCGGGAATCACCTGTTCAATCTTGGCAATAGAGGCCCAGGTCACCGCCGCCACCGTCACTCCCATCAGGGTCAGAGCAATGCCCCGGATCCAGAGGGGAGATTGACGCAATACCAAGGATTGCTCTGGTTGGAAAAAAGCTGGCCCCGCTTGTAAGTTGGCGGCCTTCGGTGCCGCTTCGGTCTCGGGAACCGAGGCGAGGGTTCCGTCATCGGAGGGGGGAGTTTGTTTGCCGTTACCATTGCCATTGGTATGGCCATTGCGGGCAGATTCCTGGGTCAGGTGATTCATAATCGCTCCTATTGCGCTATCGAGGGAAATAAGTTTCGGATAAAAATGAAGAACAAGGTCTAGCCAAAAAAGATTAAAAGCTTCCGGTTCCCTGTTGTTGATAGAGGTAGTAATAACGACCTTTTAAAGCCATTAGCTCATCATGGCTCCCCTGTTCAACGACGGTGCCTTGCTCCATCATAACGATCACATCAGCCGTACGAACGGAACTGAGGCGGTGGGTAATAAAGAAAACCGTATGTTCCTTAAAGGCTTTACCTAGATTGATACAGACCTGTTGCTCAGTAATGTAGTCTAGGGCACTGGTGGCTTCATCCAGAACCAAAATCCGAGGCCGTTGTAGAACAGAACGGGCGATGGCAATCCGCTGACGTTGGCCCCCGGAGAGGGTAGAGCCCCGCTCACCGACGCGGGTATTGTAGCCATTGGGTAGGGTCATGATAAATTCATGGGCTCCGGCGGTTTTGGCGGCGGAAATAATTTGTTCGGTGCTGGCATCGGGGTTCGTTAAGGCAATATTGTCTTGCACGGTGCCATCAAAGAGCAGGGTTTCCTGGGGAACTACACCGACTTGGCGACGCAGGGAATAGAGTTCAACTTTGCTGATGTCGTAGCCATCCACTAGGATACGCCCTCCTTCGGGTTCATAGAGCCTGGAGAGGAGTTTGGTTAAGGTACTTTTACCGGCTCCACTCTGTCCCACAAGGGCAACAAAGGTTCCGGCGGGAAAGGAAAGATTAATACTGGTGAGTTGCAAGGGGCCGTGGGCTTTGAAGCGAAAACTAACATTTTCAAACTTGACCGCTCCTTCAATTTCCGGCATGGGAATATTGAATCGGTCTTGCTCCGCTTCCTGGGGGGTATCCACAATATCCGCCAATCGTTCTAGGGAAAGGGCGGTTTCTTGGAAGTTTTGCCACAGTTGAGTTAGGCGCAAAATGGGCGAGGTGACGTAGCCGCCGATAATACGGAAGGCGATAAGTTGCCCTAGGGTTAATTCCCCCTGAAGCACGAGATAAGCCCCGACCCAAAGCACCAGTAGACCAGAGAGTTGATTCAGAAAATGGCTGGTGGAACTGGCAAAGGTGGAGGTAATAACAGTATTGAAGCCGGCACTAACGTAGTGGGCATATTTATCTTGCCACTGCCAGCGCGAGCGTAATTCAATGTTTTGGGCTTTGACGGTTTGAATCCCCGACATCACTTCCACCAGATAGGACTGGGTTTGGGCATTCCGCTCTGCTTTGGCCCGGAGTTGCTTGCGGATTAGAGGAGAAAAGACGAGGGTCATGGCAATAAATACCGGCACAATCCCCAGGGCTACTGCCGTCAGCAGAGGACTGTAGATCAGCATGACCACGATATAAACCACGGAGAAGACTGAGTCTAAAACCACGGTCAAGGCAGTTCCGGTCAAGAATTGTCGAATGTTTTCGAGTTCGTTGACCCGGGTTGAAATTTCCCCGACGGGGCGTTTTTCAAAATAACGCAGGGGGAGTCGCAGGAGGTGGTCGATGATTTCTGAGCCGAGGCTCATGTCAATGCGGTTGGTTGTGTCTACAAACAAGTAGGTACGGAGTGTACTTAAAATTGCCTCAAAAATAGCAATGGTTAGGAGGGCAACCCCAAGAACTTGCAGGGTATCTTGGCTATTTTGCACAATCACTTTGTCAATGATGATCTGAATCATCAAAGGATTAGCCAGACCAAATAATTGCACGAAGAAGGACGCGGCAAAGACCACCAACAAAACACCCTTGTATTTTTTGATGGCGGGGATAAACCAACTGAGGCCAAAGCGTTCCTGGGGGGTTTCCTTGGATTGTTGGAGCAATAGGACTTCGCCTTGGTCTCCCCAATTGGCTAGGAATTCCTTGGGTTTCTGGGTAATCAGTCCCCTCTCCGGCACCGCGGCGATAATTTGGCGATCGCCAACTTCGTAGACAACGGTTAAACTATCTTCCCAGCGAATCAAAAAAGGAACCTGGAGTTGGGTAAAGGAAGAGGTGGGAATTCGGACTAGTTGACTCGTTAATCCCATTAATTCGGTGATGGCACCGGCGACGGGCAAGGAAATAGTCTGATTGCGGCGAATTTCTTCTTCAACAATGCGTTGAATTACATCCCGGCGGAAGGGCATGCCAAAATACTGACTGACCATATTAAAACAGGCCACGGCACAATCCGCTGGTGCTTTGGCTCGGATAACCGGCAAGGTTTTGCCCGAGTTTGGTGCCTTGGGAGTGACGGGTTTGCCGATCAGATCCGGCGGAGCGAAGGGGACATCCGCAAAGATAGAGTCTTCGGGGGGCAACACCGACACCTCCGACAGGGGAATTAGTTCTTCCCCGATTTCTTCCTTGACGACGGTGTTAGAGCGGGGAATACCCACGAATCGAGCGGCGTCTGACCCCGTGACCGTAATGGTGGCCAATAACTGGGTGTTGAGTAAATCTCCCTTGGCAATATTGGCAACCTCACCGCTACTCAAGAGCCAGAGGGTATCAGGGTTTTGCAAAACATTATGACTGGCAAGGGCATGCTGACCCGGGGCCAGGGTGAAGACTTGGCTATCGGTGATGGTTTCGAGGGTAAGTTCTCGGAGATCTACGGCTCCCTTGGCTTGTTTTTGTAGGTATTCTCCTAGCAATTCAAACAATTCTACTAGCCCACAGCGGTCTCGAAAGGCCGTTTGTAGGACAGGATAGCGTTTGAGTAAATCCACAAAGGCCTCTTGGCTTAGACCCACACAGACCGATTCCGTGGAGGCGATCGCCGTTTCGCAGGGAATACCCCGCACCGAATTGACCCAGCCGAGAACATCTCCGGGTTGTAGCAATTGAAGGGTAACCGGTAGTCCCGTCCGGGGGTCGTAGCCCAACAGCCGTGCTTGGCCCGTGACCAAAAAATAAATCTGATTGGCAAGTTTACCCCGCATCAAGATCACTTGCCCCATGCGATAGCGCCAGGATTGCAGTTGATTGGCTATATCGGCGATCGCCGCTGGCGGAAGTTGATCAAAAGGGGAAATTTCCTTAAGCAGTGTTTGATAATCAGTAAGGGTCAAGCTCATAGCAATCAGCCGTGTGGGCGTCTCTGTCAGAATAGGTGGATAGGTAGGGGCATGAACCCCGGAAAAATCAAATCAAGTCTAGTTTATTTAGACTCCGTCAAAAACTAGCCATCAGCCTGGGCGACGGCTGTCACTGGCAATAGTTCCTTCTCATCGCCCTCATCGGCAGTTGGAGGAAAGAATTTTACATTTTCTTGGATCTGAGACATTAACCATTTTTGAAATAGATCATTACGGAGTCGCTGGCGTAAATTATCGTCCAATTGGCTAGCGATGTATTTTTCTAACCGGATGATAACCCACCACTCCCCGATTTGGAGGGGAGGGCTAATCTGTCCGACGGGATTTGTCTTCAGCACTTGAACGATTTGAGGATGGGGAGTATTCAATTCGACGGGCCCAATCAGCCCGCCCGTTTGCGCTTCACCCCCCTCAGAAAATTGCCGCGACAGTTCGGCAAAATCCCCTTCTCCTTCTTGAATACGAAAATAAAGTTCCTGGGCAATGCCCGCTTCCTTCGTCCGAATCAAGGAATAAATGACCCGGTCGAGTTGGTCCTTAGACGCCAAAAAATGACCTTCTACTTGGTCATCCCAGGTTTTTTGTTTATATTTTTCTAGCTTGATTTCTCTCAAAACATAAGCTTCTAACTGAGCTAGGGTCATACCGGACTGCTTTAACCAGCCATGGAGTTGCTCTTCAGAGGTAATTTGCATTTGCTGAACAAACAGCTCCATCGCCTGTTTTTGTTCCTCTGGTGTGCAGTTGATCGCCGCGATCGCCTGGTCAACTACAATCTCCCTAGCCAGACGGGGCAACAGTTGATATTGCGCCAAAAGCGGATAGAGTTCATCCTCGGCAACGAGTTGGTCACCAACCTGCAATACCACCGGCATAAAAAAGCTCTCCTAACCTAAACCTAAGAACAAAATACCCCTCTAAGGAAGGGTGGGAACCAAATTTTCTAATTGTACAGGCTTATGGAGAGTCACAAAAAGAGAATTTAGCTCTGTCCTAATCGCCCAAGGCCACGGGGCCAAGGTAACGCCGCAAATAGGGGGAAAAAACCTCATAAATCAAAGTCAGGGGTTTACCGTTGTGCCAAAACAAGTAATGCCGTCCCCAAAACGGGCCTTTTTCTTGAAACGCGGACTCAAGCGGTGCAGACACACCATGGTAAAGACATTGAACCTCTCGATAAAGCTCGGTGTGGCGACGCGAGAGATTTTCCCAAATAGGCAAATTGCGATTTTCTAAATAATCATCCACTTGGCTCGCATCCCACCAGGACACCGCATAGGCCAATCGCTGACCCGAATGAGTCCGCAACCAAACTTGGCGACGGAGCCAGGGGGGTGGCACCGCTTGGATTTGGGGCGGCGCTCCCCCGCTATCGGTGCCGATCGCCGACATATCAATCACATCTACTTCGGTTTTTTCGCCCGTCAGTAGTTGTAAATGACGGGTGGGGGAACCATCTCCCAGGATTAACATTTGCCAAGCGGGAGCCAATTGGGCGTGGGATAAGGGTTGATTCGTTGTCGGCGGGTCTATCTGCCACAGGGGGTCAATGGCATACCAGGCTTGAGACGGCGAAATCGGAAAAGATGCCTTCAACGAACTGACTCCAGCACATTACAAAACTTTACATAGTTTTGATGATAACAAACCCAGGGTCGCCCAAGGATGTTCGCTAGGAGCAACGGATGACTCAGGCTTCCTTCTGGGGGGCTAAGCCTTGGCGCATCTGCCGCATCAAACTTGCCATTTCTAGGGCATTGAGTCCATAGTGCCAACCGTGGTTACTCTTGATGCCCGCCCGCTCTAGGGCCTGTTGCATCGTATCCGTGGTTAAAATCCCGAAAATAACCGGCACTCCCGTTTGTAAGGCGATCGCCGCAATGCCCTTGGCCGCTTCGGAGGAAACAAGGTCAAAATGAGGCGTTTGTCCGCGAATAACCGCTCCTAGGCAAATGATGGCATCGTAACGACCCGAAAGCGCCAATTGACGAGTAACCAGAGGCACTTCAAAACTACCCGGCACCCAAACATAATCCACCTGCTCACCCGTCGGCTCAACATCAATCCCGTGGCGTTTCAAACAATCTTGACAGGCCGAGAGGAGTTTATCCGTGACCAAATCATTAAAACGGGCAATTACCAGAGCAAAGCGATAGGGGCTAGATACCGGAGCAAAAGATCCTTCAAAAACGGTCATAAATAAGTAGGTAAGAAATATCGGTGATTAGTTCAAAACAATTGACTCACACCAATCACCGAAGATGAGGGTCAAATCACGAAGAAATTTAGGATAGCAACCAGAATAACAAGGATCGCCCAGATGCCAGACCCTAGATAAAGCAAGGGTTTGGATTGATCCCAGTTTTGGGGAGAGGCGTAGGCTACCGGGACCCCAACCACCATGATAAAGGAAAAGAAAACGAGAGCGGCCAGTGCAATTTGAAAGACAATTGACATAATTTAAGTTTCTCCTAAGTTTTTTTGATCTCACCATAATATCCAGCTCTTGAAGCGCCCAAGCGTCAGATATAGACTCAGAGCCGCTTCACCCAGAACCTCCACCATAATATCAAAAAGCCGTCTTCTTGCGATCTGACCCTCGATTAGGCGAAAATCATCCCGTGGCTCGACCCTACCCACTGCGAGACCAGGAATCAACTAGCTTAATCATGCTCTTTTCAGAAATCGCTCGTTCTCGCCGTTTTGTTTCTTTGCGAACTCGATCAACCACCTCTAACAAACTACTGAAGTCTCCATTTTGTCGTTCAGCGACAATCAACAGAGCAAGTTTTTGAGCCTCGTTTTGAGAAAATCCCCCTTTTCGATCCAATTCTTGAGCTAACTGGTACTCTTCTAAATAATTAAATTTATCGAGTAACGATTGGCGATCAGGAGTTGTGATTAGCTGGTTAATTACTTTAGTATTAACTTCAAGTTTGACCCGTAGTTCATCGACACTTTTAGATAATGTCTTCTCTAGATTGGTAAAAAGTTCAGTTAGATTAGACTCTGTGCCGCTGGCAATCGTCGAAATAGTCGTATTTTTAATAGTCAGAGAATTAAACTGCTCAAGGACATCATCCTGATTTTTTTTGTCTAAGATAATGGCACGAACCATTTCAAAGTACTTGTTGATTTCCCTAGCACGTTTAGCCGCATAAAATTCGAGATGGCCTTCTACTACTTCAAAGTCTTCCACTCCAACCCGCTTAACAATTAAGGGATGAATATTGCCTCCCGCCTTTAAAAAATTATTCGCTAGAGCTTCTATTTCATCGGTAGAAAAATGAGAAGATGCCACGGGACTTTGAGTAGAGACAATGTCAATTAATTGAAAATCGAGTAAATTTTTTAACATAATAATATGATACACACAAGCAAAATAAATTTTAGTTTAAGTCAAACCAATTTTTTGTAAGACTTCATTAGCTAAGTTCTCAAATTCTTGAGCTGATGCAGAATCCGGTCTAAAATCCATGACTGAGCGTGGGTCTGGAATCATGTCATCACCAAACGGCAAATAATTTTCTAAGGATTTCGCTAAGTCTTCACGTTCACAAATAACACTATCCATGACTGGAAACTTATATTTAGTGGTTACCAAATTTCTGCGTTTAGGATATGTCGCCGCGAAAAATTTGGCATTAGTTGATATTTTTGATGGGAGCACTCCTAAGACTTGTAATGGTTTAAAGTTGAATATTTCCTTGGTTTCATTTATTTCAGCAATAAAATTTCTAACATTGTTTAAACCCTCATGGGAAAATGGTTTTAAATCAGAAGGGATAATTAAGTAATGAGCAGTTATCAGAGCGATTTTAGCGTATAAGTTGAGAGATGGTGGTGTATCAATAAGAACAACGTCATAACGGTCTTTCACTTTATTTAATTTAGCCAATAAACGAGTTTTTGATGCCTCAATATTGTTGTATTTTATTTCGTATTCCATTAATTCAATGTGGGCGGGAATTGCATCAACCGCAAATTGACTAAACCGTGTTTTTCTGGCAACTTCTTCAATAGTAAATTCATCTTTATAACCAATGACTTGACAAATATTATTTCCTTTGATGTCATCATTTTCTTCGTCTAAAAACTTGGCTAAACCGACGGCATAGGTGGTATTCGCCTGACTATCCAGGTCAACAATCAAGACTCGTTTGCCTTGTTTTGCCAGAGCCGCCGCGAGATTCACCACCGTTGTGGTTTTGCCGACACCGCCTTTGTTATGGTAAACCGCAATAATTTTCATGGTTGGTACTGGCTTGGGTGAATGAAGGATAGTAACGGAGTCTGATTTGGGATTATCTTTGGTAGTAAGAACTAGCTGAGATATTGAGTCATTTTGACCAGGTTTGAGCTGATCGCGCCCAATCCACCGCTTGATGCTGTCTAGGTTAGCAGAGATTTCTGAACCAGAACAGAAAAATTTCAATTCAATTTTATCGTTCTGCCGTTGGTAGATGCGGAATTCTCGTCCATTGGTCAGGACCCCATAGGTAGCCCGCAATTTGCGGAGATAGTTGCCCAATTTGTAAACGTACTGGTCAAGTTTGTGTTGCGGATGTTTGGCCTCGATCACCAAGCTTAGGGGTGAGACTTCACTCAGCGTAAAGGGTAAAATCTGGGTGGCAAAGACCAAAAAATCGAGACGAATCGCGCCAAAAGCAACTTCTTGGTACCAGGATTCTGGCCTATAGCCAAGGTGGGGCAATAAGTACTGAATGATCAGCTTGCCCTCTACTTCTTTTTCGTTGCGACAATAATCAGGGTTGAAGTCCAAGGGAGCCCGCCAATAAAATCACATCGTTTTTTATGATACAGACATTCAGCTTTGGTGGAGCATCAAATTTTATTGCTAGGCCTTCACCCCCAAAAGTGCGGTAAACCGAATCTGGTCTGGGGGGGAACTCGCCGCTTGCCCTAAAGACGGCCATCCGTAAGATAGGAATGAGTTGATAATTTCGTTACTAATTGGAATTCCTATGGCTGTCCTCGAAAAAGGCAATATTACGATCCATACTGAGAATATTTTTCCCATCATCAAAAAGTCTCTCTATACAGACCATGAGATTTTTCTGCGGGAATTAATTTCTAATGCGGTTGATGCCATTTCCAAGCGCAAAATGGCCGCCTATGCCTCCGAAACCCAGGAAAATCTGCCAGAACCGCAGATTAGCATTGCCGTCGATAAAATCAACAAGACCTTATCCATTACCGACAATGGCATTGGCATGACCGCCGATGAGGTCAAAAAATATATCAACCAAGTCGCTTTTTCTAGTGCGGAAGAATTTATTTCCAAGTACCAAAAATCCGCCAATGACTTGATTGGTCACTTTGGGCTGGGCTTTTATTCGGCTTTTATGGTCTCGACCCAGGTCGAAATCGATACCCTTTCCCATCAGCCAGGGTCTGAAGCGGTGCATTGGAGTTGTGATGGCTCGCCCCAATTTGAACTAACGGAGTCTGACCGTACCCAAGTCGGTACAACCATCACCCTGACCATTATGGACGATGAGCAGGAGTACTTAGAACCCTCCCGGATTCGCCAATTGGTGAAAACCTATTCGGATTTCATGGCGGTGCCGATTCGCTTTGAGGGCGATACCCTCAATAAACAACGCGCCCTCTGGAAAGAATCCCCCCAAAATTTAACTAAGGAGGATTATTTAGAGCTTTATCGTTATCTCTATCCTTTCCAAGAAGAACCTTTGCTTTGGGTTCATCTCAATACTGACTATCCCTTTTTACTGAATGGAATTCTCTATTTTCCGAAACTTCGTCCCGATGTGGATGTATCCCGAGGACAGATTAAGCTGTTCTGTAATCAGGTTTTTGTCAGTGATCATTGCGAAGAAATTATTCCTGAATTTTTGATGCCTCTCCGGGGTGTGATTGATAGCCCCGATATTCCCCTCAATGTTTCCCGGAGCGCCCTGACCAACCATCGCACGGTTCGACGCATTGCCGATTATATTGCCAAAAAAGTTGGCGATCGCCTGAAGTCTCTTTACAGCGAAAACCCAGAGGAATACCTCAAATGTTGGGAAGACATTGGTGCCTTTGTCAAATTTGGTTCCCTTAAAGACGATAAATTCAAACAACAAGTTGAAGATTTATTGCTCTATCGCACTACCTATAAAGCGGAAAGTGTCGAGACAGAAACCCCAGCGGTTGAAGTGGAAGTGGAAACAGGGGATGATGCCTGGGCAGATGTTAGTGGCGATCAAAACACTGGAAATCCCTACGAAAAGGCGGGCTACACAACGCTCAAAAATTATTTGGAACGGAACAAAGAACGCCATGAAAATCGCGTTTTCTATTGCACTGACCAGAGTACCCAAGCCACCTACGTTGAACTCTATAAAAACCAAGGCATTGAGATCCTCTTCCTAGATTCCTTCATCGACACCAACTATTTCGTTCCCTTTTTGGAGCGTGAACATAGTGACGTCAAGTTTTCCCGGGTGGACTCCGAGTTGGATAAAACCCTCCTGGAAGAGGATAAAGCCAACGAAATCATTGATCCCATCACCAATCAATCCCGCAGTGAACAAATTAAAGCCCTGTTTGAAGCGGCATTGAATCAACCAAAAGTGAACATCCGCACGGAATCCCTCAAGGCTGATGACCCGTCCTTGACCCCGCCCGCCATGGTACTTTTACCCGAAGCGATGCGACGTTTCCAGGAAATGACCGCCATGATGCAACAACAGGCTATGGGTTTCCCCGAAGAACATATTTTAGTGATCAATACCAATCATCCATTGATCCAAAATATTCTCTCCCTAAGCCAGGGCAGTATCGTCCAAGGATCTGGCGATTCTCCCTCAGGGGAAATGGCAAAAGCCCTTTGTCAGCACGTTTATGACCTGGCGTTGATGGCCCAAAAAGGCTTTGATGCTGAGGGGATGAAACGTTTTATTGAACGCTCTAATACTGTACTAACTCGCTTGACTCAATAGGCTCGTTTATAAGATTCTGGGCTGAATTATAGTCCTCTGTTTTTCTTAAATCAGGGGACTTTTTGTTGAAAATCAATGATTTATTCCAGCGCCGCAACGTTACCATCGCCGTCAGGAGTATCCCATCCGTGGTGGCCCTGAATTGGGAAATTGGCTCAGACCCCCTTTACAATAGATAGACTGTTTCGATATCGCTTAAACCGACCTTAATGCAACCCACCGACCCCAGTAAATTTACAGAACAAGCCTGGGACGCCATCGTCAAATCCCAGGACATTGCCCGCCGTCTCAAAAATACTAATCTTGAAGTCGAACATTTGGTGATTGCATTACTGGAGCAAGATAAAGGTCTAGCCCCCCGTATCCTCCAAAAAGCGGGTCTAGATGAGATGGCGCTTCAGCAAGCGTTAGAAGTCTTTGCCAATCGTCAATCCAAGCAATCCTATGTCGAGCAACTCTACCTGGGTCGTGGTCTAGACCTGATGCTCGACCGGGCCGAGACGGCCCGAGAAAGTTGGGATGATAAATTTATTTCCGTTGAACATTTACTCGTGGGTTTTGCTGAAGATGACCGCATTGGTCGGGCAACCCTCCGCAAGTTCAACCTCGACCCCCAGGATCTAGAACAAGCGATTAGAGCGATTCGCGGTAGCCAAAAAGTTACTGAACAAAATCAAGAGGAACGCTACGAAGCCCTGGAAAAATATGGGCGTGACCTGACGGAACTGGCTCGTCAAGGCAAGCTTGATCCGGTTATCGGTCGAGATGAAGAAATTCGCCGGGTAATTCAGGTGCTCTCCCGTCGCTCCAAAAATAATCCGGTTTTGATTGGGGAACCGGGTGTGGGTAAAACGGCGATCGCCGAAGGATTGGCTCAACGCATCATCAATAGTGACGTACCAGAATCCCTAAAAAATCGGCAATTGATTTCCCTAGATATGGGCAGTTTAATTGCCGGGGCCAAATATCGGGGCGAATTTGAAGAAAGACTGCGCTCGGTGATGAAAGAAGTTACCCATTCCGATGGGCAGATTATTTTATTTATTGATGAAGTCCATACCGTGGTCGGAGCCGGAGGGCGAGAAGGCTCGGGCTCCATGGATGCGGGTAATTTGCTCAAACCCATGTTAGCCCGCGGAGAATTGCGCTGTATTGGTGCCACTACCTTAGATGAATACCGTAAAAATATCGAAAAAGATCCCGCGTTGGAACGGCGTTTTCAACAGGTCTATGTCAAGCAACCCAGTGTTGAAGATACTATTTCTATCCTACGGGGTTTGAAGGAACGCTACGAAGTTCACCATGGCGTAAAAATCACTGATTCTGCCCTCGTGGCGGCGGCGACTCTCTCCCATCGCTATATTCAAGACCGTTTTTTGCCCGATAAGGCGATCGATTTAGTCGATGAAGCAGCGGCTCGGTTAAAGATGGAAATTACCTCTAAACCCGTGGAATTAGAAGTGATTGATCGCCGATTAATGCAATTGCAAATGGAAAAACTTTCTCTAGAAGGGGAAGAAAAACGTCCTGGGTTAGGAACGGATAAATCTTCAAAGGAACGTCTCGAAAAAATTCAACAGGAAATCGCTGACCTGGAAGAGCAACAAAAGTCACTATCGGGACAATGGCTCTCCGAAAAACAGATGCTAGAGGAGATTAATAGCCTCAAGGAAGAAGAAGAACAAATTCGTCGCCAAGTGGAGCAAGCCGAACGGGATTATGACCTCAACAAAGCGGCTCAACTTAAGTATGGAAAACTAGAAGTTTTACAACATGATATTGAAGAAAAAGAAAGCAGACTTCTAGAAATTCAAGCCAAGGGCAAAACACTCCTGCGAGAAGAAGTTACCGAAGCCGACATTGCCGAAATTGTTGCAAGTTCGACAGGTATTCCCCTCAATCGCCTCTTAGAAACCGAGCGGCAAAAGCTGTTGCAACTAGAAGGGCATTTGCACCAACGAGTTATTGGGCAAACAGAAGCTGTAGCGGCGGTTTCCGCCGCCATTCGTCGCGCTCGGGCTGGCATGAAAGACCCCAATCGTCCTATCGGTTCATTCTTATTTATGGGGCCCACCGGGGTCGGTAAAACTGAGTTAGCCCGCGCCCTCGCCGCCTTTTTGTTTGACAGTGAAGAGGCGATGGTTCGCATTGATATGTCTGAATATATGGAGAAACACGCTGTTTCCCGTTTGATCGGTGCGCCTCCAGGTTATGTTGGCTATGAAGAAGGCGGGCAATTATCCGAAGCGGTACGTCGCCGACCCTATTCGGTTGTTTTACTAGATGAAGTCGAAAAAGCCCATGTAGATGTCTTTAATATTCTCTTGCAAGTATTAGATGATGGGCGTATTACCGACTCCCAAGGTCGCGTGGTGGATTTTTGCAATACGATTATCGTCATGACCAGTAATATTGGCAGTGACCATATTTTGAATATATCTGCCGATGATTCAGACTACGACAAAATGCAGAAGCAAGTCATGCAATCATTACGGACACATTTCCGACCAGAGTTTTTAAATCGTATTGACGATCTGATTATTTTCCACACCCTAAAACGGGATGAATTGCGTCGTATTGTTGTCTTACAAATCAAACGCATTGAACGATTATTGGATGAGCAGAAAATCACCTTATTTTTGTCAGATTCTGCCTTGGATTTTATCGTCAGTGCTGGTTATGATCCGACCTATGGCGCCAGACCGTTAAAGCGTGCGATTCAACGGGAGTTAGAAAATCCTATCGCCACCAAGATTTTAGAGAACACCTTTATAGCAGGAGATAAAATTCTGATTGATTGTGTGAATAACAAGTTAGTTTTTGGTAAGCAGGAAGAAACTCAAGGAGAGGTGATGTCAGAGACACAGGAAGCGATCGCCATTGAGGATGATGTACCTTTAGTCGAAGTCGAAGTTTTATCTTCTTAACTTGATCTCAATATTAATGAGGTTAGAATCTGCATGATAGCTTGATTATTCAACTAAATTATCAAAGACAATGAAAATAAAAGAGGTTATCCAAACTTTAGAAACTGATGGTTGGTACCTAGCTCGAACACGAGGCAATCATCGTCAATATAAACATCCCTCAAAATCAGGAACGGTGACGGTATCAGGCAAATTAAGTGTTGATATTCCTATTGGTACATTAATAAAGAATCTGGCAACAAGCTCAAATTCAAGGAGAAATCTAAATTATGCGTTATGCAATCGTGATTGAAAAAGGTGAAGCCAATTATGGCGCTTATGTTCCTGATTTGCCAGGATGTGTCGCCATTGGTGAATCTTTAGAAGAGGTAAAAGAGTTAATTTCCGAAGCGATTCTGTTTCATTTAGAAGGGTTAAAAGAAGAGGGAATGATTATTCCTGAATCGGTTTCTCTTTGTGAATATGTTGATGTTGTTTAGTTGAGAACAGGATTTTAAAGAATTGTGTGAATAATCAGTTGAAAATGGCGATCGCCCTTGAGGATGATGTGCCTTTATTAGTAGTAAAAGTTGAGGTGCTCTCTTCCCAATAACTCGAATTTAAATTGTTGTCGCAGAGGCAATTTTTCAGAACTCAAATCACAATCGGTGACTCTGGCGATCGCCTAAATCCGGTCTGTTCTAACAAAATTGAGACAGAAATAGCATCAATGGCGCTATGCTTTTAAAAATTGCCTAAATACTGTTTTTGATTCGACCGTGACACTTTCCCCCTGGCCCACCGTTCTTCAACAACTCCTAGACCGTCAATCCCTGAGCCAATCCCAAGCGACACAACTGATGCAAGGCTGGCTCGATCAGGATATCCCCCCTGTTCTATCCGGTGCGATTCTAGCGGCACTCCAAGCAAAGGGAGTTTCTGCTTCGGAATTGATTGGCATGGCCCAAGTTCTGCAAGACCTATCCCACCAACAATCCACCTTTAACCCTGCTTTTTCCCTGGTGGATACCTGCGGGACGGGAGGGGATGGAGCATCAACTTTTAATATTTCTACTGCCGTGGCCTTTGTGGTAGCCTCGGCTGGGGTGAAGGTGGCTAAACATGGGAATCGTTCCGCCTCTAGCAAAGTTGGCTCGGCGGATGTGCTAGAAGCCCTGGGCATTAACCTCCACGCTGAGTCAGAGCGAGTGGCGGCGGCGGTCGATCAAGTCGGTATTACCTTTCTATTTGCACCGGGCTGGCATCCTGCCCTCAAAAGCGTTGCACATTTGCGAAAAACCTTGAAAATTCGCACGATATTTAATCTTTTGGGCCCTTTGGTCAATCCTCTACGCCCCACAGGACAGGTAATCGGGGTCTATAGTCCAGAGTTTCTGACAGTGATGGCCGAAGCACTCCAAGGGTTAGGCGCCCAAAAAGCCTTTATTGTCCATGGGCGCGAAAAGCTAGATGAAGCGGGGCTAGGAGACCTGACGGATATGGCAGGCTTTAATGACGGAGCGGTGAATGCGATGACCCTTGATCCAAGGGACTTGGGCTTAACCCCCGCTAGCTTGGATGCCCTCAAAGGCGGAGAAGTGGCGGAAAATGTTGAAATTTTGACCCAGGTTTTGCAAGGCAAAGGAACTCCCGCTCAGCGAGATGCGGTGGCGCTGAATGCGTCTCTGGCCTTGCAAGTTGGCGATCACCTGTCTTGGGGAGACCATGCGGGAGGTGTTGCCTTAGCCCAAGATTTATTAGCCCAGGGAGAGCCGTGGCGGGTATTAGAAAAGCTAGTCGCGTTTTTGGCTTAAACCGTTAAAACCTCAGCGACGGTTTCTAAAAGATTATTCGGCTGGAAGGGTTTAGTCAAATAATGGGTTGCCCCTAGATCCTGGGCTCGTTGACGATGGAGGGGATTTTCCCGCGACGTTAAAACAATGATTGGCAAAGTCTTCCAAACATCGTGGGAGCGAATCAATTTCATCAGGGTAAAGCCATCCATGTTGGGCATTTCAAGGTCACAAATGGCTAGATCAATGTCATCGGATTGACGATTGAGTAAATCCCACGCTTCTTGGCCATCGCGGCATTGGGTAATGCGGTAACCTGACCGTCCCAGCACTCGATTTAGGGTTCGACGCACCGTAATCGAGTCATCGATGACTAGGATCGAACTATCACTTTCCTCGCTACTAACAATAACGGGAGAGGAAATCAGCTTCACCGGGGTGATCGTGCTCGGGGTATTGGCTTGAGGTTCAAAGTTATTGGGTAGAATAATCGGGACAATTTCCCCTGTCCCCAATACTGTACATCCGCCGAGGTAATTGGGGAGATTTGTAATCGGTTCAAAGGCCTTAACCACCAGGGGACGTTCATCCACAATTTTTTCTACGGGAATCACCGAAAGATGCTCATCCATATTGACCATCAGGCCCACTTTATCACCGCGGACTTGGCGAGCATCGAACATAGCGACATGGTAGGGCAGCAATTGAGCCAGGGAGTAAACCGGCAGTTTTTGTCCTTGCCATTCCAACTGATTATCAATAATGGGATGTTCCCCTAGGGGCAAAACCCGCAGAACACTCTCCGATGGCACCGCTAATAGGTGTTGTTGAGAGCGTATCAGCAAGAGGGGCAAAATATTGAGGGTGAGGGGAATCCGCAGAATAAAACGACTGCCTTTGCCCAGGTCTGTTTCTAGACGGATACTGCCCCGCAGACCTCCTTCGATCAGTTGTCGGACAATATCCAGCCCTAGGCCGCGTCCGGAAAGGTCACTAACGGTATCGGTGGTGGAAAAACCGGGAGCAAAAAGATAGTCTAAAATCATCTCTTTGCCGGCATTTTGGCTACGGGTTTCGGTCGTTAAGCCAAGACTCACGGCTTTTTGGCGAATCTTGTCGAGATTAATACCGTGACCGTCATCGGCGATGATCAGGGTAATTTGGTTGCCGGCGATCGCCGCTGAGAGGGTAATGGTGCCTTCGGCGGGTTTCCCTGCCGCTAGGCGGTCTTGGGGCATTTCGATGCCGTGGTCAAAGGCATTGCGAATCAAATGGGTGAGGGGAGTCCGCAGTTGCTCAAGGATGGTCAATTCAAGCAGGATGCTTTCGCCCTTGATCACCAATTGCACGGATTTATAGTGGGTTTTGCAAAGCTTTTCCAGGGGTAGCCCAAAGGAGCGAGCTAAATTACCAAAGGGCAAAAGCCGTGATTGGGTCAGCTCCTCGTCTAGGGTATTCAGGGATTGCCGGACTTCAATCAGCGTTTCTTGCAGTTCCCGCTCGACGGTTTCCACATCTTCTTGAATTTCTTGGACTTGAACCATCACCTCTTGGAAGCGTTGCAAAATAGTATGCACCGAGCCGTAGCGGTCAAATTCCAAGGCATCAAAATCATCCAGGGGGCTTTCGGCAGAGTTTTGCCCCTGGACGTTGGGCAAGGCCTGTTCTGAAAAAGAAAGTTCATCGTAGAGAGATTCTACCTGCTCTCGAATTGGCACTAATTGTTGATTGCGGGTTTTGAGGTTGCGGCTGGCTTGGCGTAGTTGTTTGTCGTAGACCAACAGTCGTTCATGGTTAATCAGCAATTGACTCACAGTGCTACTCATGCGGGTTAGGCGTTGCAGAGGAACCCGCAGACTTTGCCGCCGTTGCGATGGGTCTGTAACGGGGGGCGGGGGCGCGATAACGGCAGGTTTTGGAGGCTCTTCCACTTGCAAGGCGGGGATTTCAACAACTTCTACGGGAGCTGGTTGGGGTAGAAGTGCCTGAAACTCAGGGGATAGCGTCGGGGGGTGTCCGGCCAAAAATTGTTCCCGTAGGTTACGCACTTCGCCGATCGCCGTGGGAACGAGCTGAGTCAACGGCTGTTGGCTTTGCAATTCAAGGGATTGCTGGCTGAGGGTTTCTAGCCAGTCACAACTGAGGGCTTGACCCAAGAGAGTACATTCTTCCAGGAGATGGTTAAAACTATCTTTGAGCTTGGGCTCAGTAATCCCTTTTTTAATCTGCTGTTCGACACGGTCTAGACAACTTTCCAGCTCTGTGGCTAGGGCAGTACGCACAAAATCGGACACATCTCCTAGGTTGACTTCCCCTTCCTCCGCCGCTTTAGAGCTGGTAATAAACTCCTCTAGGGCTAGGTTAATCTCTGAGGGAGGCCGATCAGCGGAATCCAGCCCACCGGCGATCGCCTCATCCACTAGTACTTGGACTTCATCCAAGGCCAAGGATAAGAGACCAAGAGCCTTGCTTGTATCGTCAATGCGACCGAGTTCTAGCGCCTCAAATAGGTCCTCCATCTTGTGACAGAGACGATTTAGACTGGGCAATTCTGCCATGCCAGCGCCGCCCTTGAGGGAGTGGGCCGCCCGTCCCATATTTTTGAAAATGGGCTTCTGGTCCGCCGTTGTCGTCTGGCTGGCCATAGCTTGCTCCAACTGCCCAAAGCCCTGGGTCAACATGGCAAGACATTCCGGGGCATCTTCATCCAAAAAGGCTTGACGCGCTTCCTGGGTGATGGCGGCTAACATTGCGGCATCTAGCATGGTCTAAACCTTTAAATTTTGGCGTAAATAAGTAAATGGAGGTGGGATTTATTCCACGATGAATTGAGAGGCTGAATTTTGCAGTTCTGCGGCGATTTTTGCTAGATCCTGCAATGAAGTCGATACTTCCTTTGAGCTGTCGGAGGTTCCCCGGGCGACTCCGGCTACTTTCTGCATCGAGTTGGTTACCTCAATGGAGGTAAGCCGCTGGGTTTCGGTATTTTGGGAGATGGAATCCAGGAGGGTATCAATTTCTTGGCTAATGGTGGCTAGACTTTGCAGGGTTTCCTTCGTGTTTTGGACTAGCTTGGTACCGGTGACAACCTCCGCTGTACTTTCTTCCATCATTTGGGTCATCTGGCTGGTTTCTTCTTGAATCCCAAAAATAACCTGTTCAATTTCCTGGGCGGAAACCGTCACCATCTCTGCTAATCGTCGAACCTCGTCCGCAACGATCCGAAAGCCCTGACCATTTTCCCCCGCCCGAGCCGCCTCAATGGAGGCGTTAAAGGCGAGGAGGTTGGTTTTTTCAGAAATCCCAGAGATGATACCTACGATTTTTGAAATTTCCTGGGAAGATTCCGCTAAACGCTTCGATTTTTTGGAAATATCCGCCACCCGGCTACGAATTTTATAAATACTATTTACCGTCTGGTCGATGGTATCTTGACCCTGTTGGGCGGCTTGGTTGCCATTCCGGGCGATCGCCGCCGCGGTTTGAGCACTGTTGGCAACCAGGTCGATGGAACTGGCAATATCAGCGACGGATTTTACCGCTAATTCCAAAGATTCCGTTTGGGTAATGGCGTTTTCAGACAAGTGAATCACCGAGTCACGGTTTTTCTGGGCACTATCACTTACTTCGTTGGCGGCGTATAGTACTTGCTTAACCAGTGCCCGTAATCGATTGAGGGTGGCATTAAAGGCATCGGCAATGGAGCCAACGGCTCCTTCTTGCACTTCAGATTTAATCGTCAGATTTCCCCGCGCCACTTCTTCAATGTCAATCAACAACTGCATCGCGCCCGCTTGCAGGTCTTCTTTTTGTTTACGTTGTACCTGCATTTCCATCTGCTGTTGTTTGGCGGTTTCTTCAATGGTTTTGGTATAGGCTTCCACTTGGTCTGCCATTTCATTGAAGGTTTGGGCCAGTTGTCCCACTTCATCATTGGAATCAATGTCTGCCCGAATCCCGGTTTCCCCAGCCCCCAGACGTTTAGCAGTGGCTTGGAGTTTTTTCAGAGGTCGAGTTAAGGCCCCTCCCAACAAAGATGCCACCAGGGCGGCAAAGAGTAAGCTCAAAACGCCCACGCCCAACTGCAAGGCAAAGGAACGACGCAAAAGATCATCCAGGACAAGTTCGGGAGTACCTCGAACCAGGAAGGTCAGGGGCTTGCCATCGGATCCAGAAATGCTTTTGATCGCCACCGTCATGGGAATATCACCAATGCTCATCCGCTCGGTCAGGGCCCCGCCGGCGCCGCGTTGGGCCTTTTCTAGCAGAGCTAAATCGGGTAAGGCGAGGTCGCTGGTAAAGCGATCAGAGGACGAAGCAGGATTTTGGAGGATGGCGGTGGCCAAGGACAGGTTACCATCGGGTTGGACATAATAAATAGCACCGTAGCCGCCATCAAAGGCTTCCACCGTATCTTTAACGATTTTATTTTTACCATTGACTACATCCCCGGAGATTAATGCCCCCAATGCCTGACCCGATTGGGGGTCTTTCACCGGCGTCACTGTGTAACGAATCAAGGCATCTTTGCCTTGAAACATCTTTAAGAAGGGGGGCTGTTCCTTTTGCAGGTCATCTTGATTAATAATGCCGGAGGTGCGAATTTGTCGAGGATTTTTTAGCACCGATTCCACCAAGTCATCGGGGTTAAAGGTCTGACCCGCCCGGTCTTTATTGGCATTGGCAATAATTTTTTTATCCTTGCCCACCAGGGTGACATACTCAATGGATTGAGCCTGGGCTTGATTTTTGAGGATCGAAGTAATTCGCTGTTTGAGCCCGGTTGGCAGGGGCTGACCGCTATTTCTAAGTTTGGCGGCGTCGATCAAGGCGGGAAAAGCGACTTGCCCCTGGAAGGCCGCCCCCATTTCATTGAGTTTTATATTGTAGTTGGTGTCAGTCACCAGAGATTCGGTTAAAGCCTGGTTTTTCAGTTGAGCGCGACCGGAAAATAGAGCGATGGTCATCCCCGCTCCCACCACGGCCACCACGGAAATAGTACTACAGGTCAAAAAGGCAACGAACTGTTTGTAGGCAATGGGCAGGTCAGCAATACTTTGGCGTAGGGTTTGCCCGGTGGCCTGGGCTTTTTGCGTTAGCTGACTTTGTCGCTTCTTCTGTTCCTGACGCTCCAGAACCGAGAGGGACGAACCATCGCCCGATGTAGAGCGACCAATGCTGGTTTTACCCAGTTTAATGTGAATATCCGCCAGGGCTCGTTCCACCGTAGTGGTAAAGATATGGTCTGTGTCTAAAATTTTAATTTCTTGATAGACGGCCTCGGCATCTGCCACAAACCCCCCTTGCTCTAGGGCACTGGCCAGGGTGATTTTGGCGACTAGGTCATCGGGATTTTGGTCTGCTTGCCCCTGCAAGGCAAGAATTTCATCGGGATACTGGCGATCACCACTTCTCTGGAATAATGGGCGAGGGGATGGCTTAGAAAAGACTCTACTCGACGCCGCCGCCACTTTTCTCTCAAGTTCTGCCAAGGCTTTCTCCGTCACCTCCGCAAAAACGCCTTCTAGATCCAGTGCTTGAGTAATTTTGTACTGTTCTAGGGCTTCTGACCAAAATCCCCCCTGCTCTAAAACACTGGCCAGGGCAATCTTGGCAACTAGATCATTGGGGTTCTCGTCAGCGGCTTTTTGAAGGTCAATAATTTCCTGGGGGAAAGCGGGTTTAATGGTAGAGCCTTGAATAGCAGTCATAATTACCTTGAGAGACTAATTAAATTGGACAGAGGACAGGGGAGAGAAATTGGAAGATTGTAGGGTTTGAAAAACAGCATCCACGTCCAGAACCATCACGGCGCGGTCATCGATCTGGGTCTGGGCCGTCAGACAAGACTGATTTAGAGGTAGAGGAGTCATTTGTTCTAAACTTAACTGGATAATGCCATTGAGGTGGGCCACCACCCCCGCCGCCCGCAGATTATTTTTAATCAAAACAATGGCCGTAGAGCGACTCCCCTGGGATGGCTTGAGGGAAGAACTATCCCCCGAAAGACGATTCAAATCCATGACCCAGAGCAATTGCCCCCGCTGGTTAGTGACGCCCAGTAACTCTGGTTTAATGCCAGGCACCGGACAGATTTCTGACCATTGAAAGGAAACAACTTCTGCGGTTCGCTCCAAGGGTATCGCCAGGGAAAGAGACGATTCTAGTTCAACCCAGAAATAGTCGAGCGCCATAATGTTAATGTTCCTATACTGTTTAAAACTTCTCTATGGACAGATAAAACCCACCTTAGGCAAACAAGTACTCTTTGGCCGTTTTCATCAAATCACTCGGATTATAGGGTTTGGTGAGGTAAGCATTCCCGCCTTGACGCAATGCCCAAAAGCGGTCGTATTCCTCGTTTTTTGTCGAACAAAAGACAATTGGCACCGATTCAAGGTTGAGTTCAGTGCGAATTTTGCGACAAAGGTCATAGCCACTCATATCCGGCATGACAATGTCCAGAAAAATCAAATCCGGCACTGGATTTTCCGAGAGCCAGCCCATCGCTGATTCACCATCATTTAAGACAATGACTTCGACGCCTAGGGTTCGCAGTAAACCAGAAATCAACAACTGCTCCGACTTGGAATCTTCAACGACTAAAATTTTTTTCATTATGAATCCTTCATTTGTGATGATTGAGCAACAAAAGAACTGACAGTTTCTATTAGTTCTTGGGGTAAAAAGGGCTTAGAAATGTAGCCAACGGAGCCTACCATCTTAGCTTTTACCCGGTCAAGAATACCACTCCTCCCCGTCAACATAATGACTGGGATATCCTTAAGCGCGGCGGACTTATTACAGAGACTACAGAGCTGGTAGCCATCAATTTCCGGCATATTAATATCCATTAAAATAAGGTCGGGTTTGGCATGGAGTAGCGCCGTTAGAGCCTTAAAAGGTTCTTTGATATTGATGACGCGAAAGCCACTAGCCTCTAGCGTAAAGGAAACGACTCGTTGAATGGATGGGCTATCATCAACACAGGCTACCACCGGGCGAGTATCCTCCCGGGGAAAATCGTAGGGCAATAATCTGACCGCATCAACCTTGAGCAAGGGTTGTAGTAAAAGCACTAAATTAAGCAAACTCAAATCAGTATGAAGAGCCAACTCATACAAACACAATCGCTGGTTGAGTAAGGATTGAATCGCCTGATAGTGTTCCGCTTGTTTCCCTCCGGCCTGATTTTGAGATGCCAAGATTCGAGTCAGATTCTCCGGGTGATTAACCATTGGACGGTACAAAGCAGAGCAGACGGTGGGACGGAGTTTAGCCCAGTATTTAATCTGTTGTTGTGCGGGCGTCATTAGTTGCTTCAGGTCAAGATACAAAAGCAACCGTTCCAGTCCAACCGTACCTTCAAAATGACAAAACGGCTGATCAAACGAAAGGATTTGAACTAATGCCTCCTGGGTGAATTTTGCCAGAATCGAGCGTAGCGATTGAAAGGTCAAGACATCGGATTTGAGGAGTCCGCAGAGATACTGGTAATCATCAGTAATATTGTCGGGGACAGTGAAGGTCTGATCAGGGACATAACGCGCCAGTAAATATCGCAAGCGCTCCGACTGGCCCTTCTCGCTCCCCGCAAAATGCAGTTTCCCATTCCCCAAATAAATACGCCACCGCAGGGATTTATCCTTGGGATTTTCAACGGTTAACTTCCCTGAGGCTTTATTGCTGATCAGTTTTTGCAAAACCTCAAATAAAGTTCCCTCGATTTGAGTCGTGCTATCAGAACTAGAGGTTGGCGGAAGCATCATGATCATTACAGGTAAAATTTATTTTATCAATGGATTGTTGGTCTCGGTTTGAATGATATTCTAGGGGATCTAGGAAGAACTGGTTATTTCATTTTTGCCTGGATTCAAGGCTAGAAATAACACGGTCTTTCAGATCCTTAGATAGAGGTAAATAACCAATTTCTACGGCATAATCCTTTCCCTTGGTTAAGGACCAGCGCACAAATTCAGTTAAGGTCTTGGCCTTAGCGGGGTCATCGTATTTGCCATAGATCAATAACCACGTTAAGCCGACAATAGGATAGGCATTACTCGCCTCCGGGTCAGGGATATTTAGGGAAAAATCATCGGGAATTTGGACGCCATCAAAAACAGCGGAGCCATTCTCCGCCGAGGGAATGACAAATTGTCCACTTTTATTTTCTAGGGTCGCCATGGCTAATTGGTTGGCCTTGGCGTAGGAGTATTCGATATAGCCAATGGCTCCATTACTTTGTTTGATTTCTGCACTTACCCCTTTATTGCCATCGGCTCCTAACCCGGTGGGCCATTCAACATTTTTGCCTGAGCCCACTTTCCAGTTCGGACAAGCCGCTTCAATATGACTGGTAAAAATAAAGGTGGTACCACTACTGTCAGAGCGATGAACAAACAAAATGGGTAGATCAGGCAAAACGATGCCTGGGTTATCTGCCGCTAGTTTGAGGTCATTCCAGTTTGTGATTTCGCCAGTGACAATCCCACAATAGACCGCGCGGGAAAGTTTCAAGTTTTCAGCTCCCGGTAGGTCTCCCAGGTTGTAGGAAAAAACGACTAGGCCACCGGTCATCGGGACTTGAATGATATCACCCCGCTCCGGAGGAAATGCCTTGCGCTCATCCGGTTTTAGGGGCGCATCGGTGGCCCCAAAGTCCACATCCTGGGCTAGGTAACGCTTAATCCCTTTGCCACTGCCCACGGAATCGTAGGCGATGGTGACGTTCTCAAAGGCTGGAGTTCCTCTAAATTCAGCGATCCACCGTTGGTAGAGAGGAGCGGGAAAGGTTGCGCCGGCTCCTGTGAGCATGACAGGATTTGGATTGACGGTTCTGGCGCTAAATAGAGACTGACAGGCAGTGATCCCCCCGCCCAAGGCGATGAAAGCGGTGGCAACGGTGAAGGGACGAACATATTTTTGCACTAGTCTTGATTTAGCAACGGGAAAAACCATGGGGGAGTCGATCAACAATGAGAGATTGAGGGGATTCTTGGGATAGCAGAGTTCAGAATGTTAACCTTGAGCCGGGAGATATCAACGTCATTGTCGTCAATGCAAAATTGAAGACTGTTGATATTTGAGAGGTTTACAGCACTATTTCTTTTCAGACTATATTGCAGTTAGGTTAAAGCAAGATTAATTAATCATTAATCAGTGAAAATGCTTAGGCGTGATCGCCATTCTAAAAGCCGAGCTACCCTAGAAAATCCTTCGGTAGACCCCAGGAATCTGCTACCATACCGCCATTAGCGTCATGGATTGAGCCAGATTATTTTTGTTATTGAGTGAATGGAGTCATTGAAATGCTAGTCAAACGTAATAGTAAGGAACGGGGTTACGCTGACCATGGTTGGTTGCAAAGTTATCATACGTTTTCCTTTGCCAATTATTACGACCCTAATCAGATGGGGTTTAGATCCCTGCGAGTGATCAACGAAGATCAAGTCCAGGGCGGCAAGGGATTTGGCACCCACAGCCATCGAGATATGGAAATCATTACCTATGTTTTAGATGGACACTTAGAACATCAAGATATTTTAGGGAATCGGTCGGTGATCGAGCGGGGAAAAATTCAACGTATGTCAGCGGGGACAGGCATTTCCCACAGTGAATACAATGCCTCCAGCACGGAGTTGGTGCATTTCTTCCAGATTTGGATTCTCCCCAATCAAACGGGAATTGAGCCCAGCTATGAAGAAAAGGTCATTGATTTGAGCCAAAGCTTGGGCAAATTTCAGCCTATTGTTACCCCCACTGGCTCCGGGGATACCATTTCAGTCCATCAAGATATGACCCTTTCGGTCGCACGCTTACCGGCCCAAACAACCCTGACTCAGTCCTTTGATCCAAGTCGGTATGGGTGGCTCCAGGTATCCAAGGGACAATTACAACTTAATGACCTCGCCCTAGGCCAAGGCGACGGAGTGGCGATCGCCGAAGAATCTCTATTAACGCTAACGGCATCCGAAGACGCGGAAGTGTTACTCTTCGACTTGAATTGATTCCTGCTTGAACCTGCATTTTTGATCGAGCGGGAATATGTCAAAATTGACGTGGAAAATCGAAACCCTTAAGCCTTTGGAGCTTTGAAACATTATGTTAAGTAAAGTCCCTGCCAAGATTGAGGCGATCGCCGCCCGTGAGATTTTAGACTCCCGTGGGCGTCCGACCATTGAAGCGGAAGTCAGACTAGAAACCGGAGCCCATGGCATTGCCCAAGTCCCTAGCGGTGCCTCCACAGGCAGTTTTGAAGCCCACGAACTACGGGACGAAGACCCCCATCGCTACGGAGGCAAAGGGGTAGAAAAGGCGGTTCGGAATGTCACAGAAAAAATTGCCCCCGTGGTCGAAGGCTTAGATGCCTTTGATCAATTGGCCATAGACCAAGCCATGATCGACCGGGATGGCACCGCCAATAAAAAAGAATTGGGAGCCAATGCGATTTTGGCGGTGTCCCTCGCCAATGCCAAAGCCGCCGCCATGGAATTGGATATTCCTTTGTATCGCTATCTCGGCGGGCCCCTCTCCAATGTGTTGCCGGTACCGATGATGAATGTGATCAACGGCGGAGCCCATGCGGACAATAATGTAGACTTTCAAGAATTTATGATCATGCCCATTGGGGCTAATTCTTTCAAGGAAGCACTCCGCTGGGGAGCTGAGGTCTTTGCTGTGTTGGGGAAAGTGCTCAAGGAACGCAAATTGCTTTCCGGTGGTGTGGGCGATGAAGGGGGCTATGCGCCTAATCTACAATCCAACCAACAGGCCCTGGATATCTTGGTAGAGGCGATCGAGAAATCCGGCTATAAACCCGGCACTCAAATTGCCTTAGCCATGGACATTGCCGCCAGTGAGTTTTATCAAAATGGGCAATATCTCTACGATGGTGCGCCCCATTCTGCCAGTGAGTTCATTACCTACCAAGGCCAATTGCTCGATGCTTACCCCATTGTCTCCATTGAAGATGGACTCCATGAAGATGATTGGGATAATTGGCAAGCTATGACCCAAGCCCTGGTAAGCAAAACCCAATTAGTCGGCGATGATTTGCTGGTCACAAATCCCATTCGACTGCAAAAATCCATTGACCTGGGCATTGCCAATTCTATTTTGATCAAGCTCAACCAAATTGGTTCCTTGAGCGAAACCCTAGAAACCATTGCCCTAGCCACTCGTTCGGGCTATCGTTCTGTGATTTCCCACCGTTCTGGGGAAACCGAAGATACCACGATCGCCGATTTGGCCGTAGCCACCCGAGCCGGACAAATTAAAACCGGGTCTCTATGTCGCTCCGAACGGGTTGCTAAATATAATCGTCTGCTCCGCATTGAAGATGAATTAGGCGAGCAAGCAGTGTATGCTCCCAAAATCGGTCTTGGCCCTAAACACGGCTAGGTCAAGCCAGAATGAGACACTTTACCTAGCTCAAACGACGTTTTCTTAATCCCCTTTAAAAAGGGGGATTAAACCTGGAAATCCTAACCATTATGCTCATTCTGCGACTACTTCGTTATTCCCTGTGAATAGATTTATTCCCCTCCCGTTTCCTTCGACTACGCTTAGGAAACGGGAGGGGGATTTTTTGTTAAATATCGAACAATTACAACCAAATAGTCACCACTGACCTTAAAAAATGCTTAAAAAATCCTGTCCTTAGGATTTTGATGTCACAATCGTCGCATTATTACCTAGCCCTAGCCTTGGCTATTCCTCCACACCACCACCCGTATTCAACACACCGATTGAGTCTTTGACCATGATCTACGACGATACTCTCAACAGCACAATGATACCGCCGGTGGTGGATCTAGCCCTAGAATCTACTGCCTTGGATGACTTCCCCTCGACCCTCGACCTATCCCAGGTAACGGCTCAGTTGGGTGAGGGCAGAAAATCGGGCTATAGCAAAACCCTAACCGATGATACGATCGGAGCCTTTTTTAAAGAAATGGCCCGCTATCCCCTGCTCAATGCCGATGAAGAAGTGCAATTGGCCCAGCAGGTTCAACTTTTGCTCCAAGCCGATGCAACGCGGAAGTCCCTAGAAAAAGACCGACAACGGCCCGTGAGTAAATTAGAGTGGGCAGAGGCCATGGGCTTTGAGAATGAGCGTCAATTCGAGGCCTGGCTCTACCAGGGACGAACCGCCAAACGCAAGATGATTCGATCCAATTTGCGCCTAGTCGTTTCCATTGCCAAACGCTATCTTAATCGGGGTGTTCCTTTTTTAGACTTGATCCAAGAAGGGGCGATCGGGCTTAATCGCGCCTCCGAAAAATTTGACCCCAACAAAGGCTATAAATTTTCCACCTATGCCTACTGGTGGATTCGCCAAGCTATTACCCGTACCATTGCCAACGATGCCCGTACCATTCGTCTACCGATCCACGTTGTCGAAAAACTGAACAAACTTAAAAAAGCCCAGCGCCTGCTCAAACAAGAGTTACACCGCAATCCCAGCGAACAAGAATTAGCCGATGCCCTGGCGATTCCCCACGACCAATTGCGACAGTTGCTCGAACTTCGCCGCCAATCCCTGTCCTTAAACCACAAAGTTGGCAAAGGAGAAGATACCGAATTGGTGGATTTGCTCGAAGACCATGATCTACGCCTGCCGGAAGAGCTGATGAATGAAGCCATGCTCCAGGAGGAGGTCTTTGAGGTCTTGGCAGAGGTTTTAACCGAGCGGGAAAAAGAGGTGATTTGTCTACGCTATGGCTTAGCTGATCGCCAGGTTCACACCCTCGAAGAAGTCGGTGTGATGTTTAATCTTTCGCGGGAACGGGTACGACAAATTCAAAGTAAAGCTATGAGAAAACTCCGTCGTCCCCAAGTGGCGAGACGCCTTAAGGGGTGGTTAAATCCCTAAGGCTCTAAGTGGATGGAGCTATCGGTCATACACTAGCAATGACCCAGATCACGCCAAAATTCCGCAAACCTACAGATCAAAACCATAGCCGCCTAGTCGTTTCAAACTAAATCTAGTTTTAAGCTGGGCATCAACCGTTGTAAATTCCGCAAAGATTTTGTTTGCCAAAGAATACCCTTAGAACCTCTAAGGTTTAATTGCACTGTTTTTTTTGTGCGTACTTTTACCACAAACATGGACAACATACTGATTCCAGAACTATTTAAAAATTCAAGATTTTCTAGGTTAATGGTGAATTCAGACGCATCTCCCATTGCCTCTAACATGGCATCCATAATATATTGGTATTCGGCCATGCCGTCTAATCGTAAAAAGCCTTGCAAAAAAAAAGTTTGTGTCTTTGGCTCGTACCATATTTGATAGTCTTCTGTGTCGGTTTCAAACATATTGAGGGCGCTCTCCTAAAAATAATGGCAATTATTACCTAGCAAAATAATGATAATTACGATTGAATGAAGATGGCTCAATCAGACATTGAGATGAACCATCACCGTCACCCAAAAAGAATCTAGTTGTTGGGAAATCGGGCTAAATTTCCAGCCAAAATGGGCTTCATAATCATTGATCATTGTTAATAATCCAATGTGTGATGAGCCTGAACCTGCGGCAGTTTTTTCTAGTTGTTCTAAAAAGAGGTCACTGGGGTCGCTAGCTAGTAATGTTTTGATAAAATCTTGATAGTGTTTTGCTGAATCTAAATTTATAGGATTGGAAGCTTCAAAAATAATTTTTTTGTCGTACAGTCGCAAAGTAATATTAACTGGTAAATTGAGGGTTAGATCGCTATACTTAACGGCGTTTTCTAGTAGTTCATTGGCAATATAGCTGACAGAGCCTTTCACGTGATCGCGAAGATTAATATCATCGCCGTTAGAAACTTCTCCTGGAAAGAAAGCGGAAAAATAATCTCCTAAAAAGTCTGCTGATAACCCATAATTACGCCATCGATCAAAACGATCTCTAGCTGTGAGGGAAAAATTAAGGGTTAAAAATTCGTCGCTGGGAGGCACAGGGACAACGAAGTCTCCTAGAATTTGTTCAGATTCAATCATAGATTTAACAATGTTTGTGAATTGACACTTTAGACTGTCTTCACACAATACCAGAAGACACGATACGATTTCTGCCTTCCCGCTTAGCTCGGTAAAGTAGTTGATCGGCTTCTTCGATGAGTTCTAGGGGAGATTGATGGGGCTGGGGAATCATTACTGCGATGCCAAAACTCATGGTGACCTGAGGAATAATAGGCGATTGCGGGTGAGGAATCGCCAAAAAATTTAACGTCGCCTGCATTCTGAGGGCCGCCTGATAAGCTCCTAGTTCGTCTGTGTTAGGTAAAATCACGACGAACTCCTCCCCCCCATAACGAGCAAGGAGATCGTGGGGATTGCGTAAACAAGCACTCATTGCTAATGCGATACGCCGTAAACACTCATCACCGCCTAAATGTCCATACTCATCATTGTATTGTTTAAAATAATCAATATCGCCTAAGATCATTGCCAGGGGGTCCTGGCTCACAGCCAACTGTTCCCATTGTTCTTGTAAATATTGATCAAAACGACGACGATTAGCGATCTGAGTGAGTCCGTCCAAATTAGCTAATTCAGCAGTTTTTACTAATTTTTCTCGCCATTGGGCATCCACCACATCTCCATGTTGCATGATGGTTTCTACAATGATTTCTAAATCATCTTTTTGCCGTGAAATCAGATCGAGAATATTTTGAAGCCTGGTTTCGGCCCGTTGCCGTTCCGCAATTTCTGTCTTAAGTTTTACATTGGTGTCATTCAGCAGAGCTTCGATCATATCGCCATGCTCAGCAATGGTGGTTAAAGCAATATGTAAGTCTTCATTTTCCTGCTTAAGGGCTTCATTTGCTGCTCTTAGAGCCTTTAAGTCTTCACCCATGGACGGAGAGACTTGGGAGGAAAAAAGAGGAGTCATAGGATACTCAACCATAGAAAAGTGAGTCTGTATAAAATATCAAACCAAAACCTTCAGCATTAGAACACGAAATGGTCTTATTTTACTGTTGCTTAAGAACCAATAAGGTAATATCATCGAATATTTTTTGGGTATGGATCCAATCACGGAGATCAGTAATGACCGCTCGGCGAATTTGTTCGGCAGACTGGTGACGATGGGCGACTAGGACTTCTTGCATACGCTCTAGACCATATTGTTGTCTGTCGGGATTCATTGCTTCGGTAATACCGTCGGTGTAAAGAACAGCTAAATCCCCTGTATGGAGCTGGAGGGTCGTTTTTCCAACAAACTCTGATATATCTGATTCTAATCCGAGGGGAAAACCTAACTCGAAGGTGTCGATCTGTTCTATCGTGCCATTGTGACGAACAAGGATCACTTCTTCGTGTTGACCACTTAGGTGTAAGAGCCCCGCCTCGTACTCTAAAAGTACCAATGTCATATTTTTATATGATCCCATGCGGCGGGTATTGTCGTACATTGTGCGATTGACTGCGTTAAGGAGGCGAGTGGTATCCATTTCTCCATTTTCAATGAGAGTCCGGACAGCGGTTTGGGCCATGATCATTACCAAGTTACTTTCTAATCCATGACCCGTGACATCTCCGATACTGATGCGGGTTTTGCCGTTGATCTGCTGAATGTCGTAATAATCGCCCCCCACTTCCTCGGCGGGTTCCATAAATCCGGAAATGTCTAGGCCTACCACTGAGCTCAGTTCTTTTTCTGAAGGCATGAGCATTTGTTGCAGACGGCGAGTGACGGCGAGTTCGGCTCCCATTCGCAAATTTTCGCCCTGTAACTGCTCAGTTAGTCGGGCAATTTCCAGTTCGTCACGTTTTTTCTGACTAATATCAATCACGGTTCCTTCAAAACCGATTAATTGACCCTGTTCGTTACGCACAGCTCTGGCGGATTCGGTGATCCACAAGGTACTTCCGTCCTGGCGATAGACTTGGGATTCAAAGCTCGAAACCTGTTCCTCTTTTTCGATTAGTTGGATAAATTCAAGACGGCGATCGCCATGAATATAGAGTTGATGTTTAATATCTGTAATCTGATCCAGTAATTGCTGGGAGGAGTCATAGCCATAGAGTTGGGACAAGCGGGGATTAGCTATCAAAAATTTCCCGTCCAGGGTAGTTTGATAAATACCGACAACTGCGTTTTCTACGATACCCCGAAATTTGGCTTCAGCTTGACGTAGAGCATCGAAAATGGTGTTAAAGGCTAAAACAACCTCGCTCATTTCATCCTGGGTATTCAGTCTCAATGGTTGGGATTGATCCCCCGTCACCATCCGTTCAGAAGCGGCTCGTAAACTGGCAATGGTGAGCATCACACTTCGATAGAAACCGATATACAAATAAACGGCGATCGCCAGGGTTAACAAGACAAATAGACTCAAAACCCATTGACGTTGCTGAAAACCCTGAATTCTGAGTGTCAATAAAGTCGATAATGCTGACTCCGTCTGGTTCCATAACTGAGCATGGGTCTGAAGACTTAGGGTTATTTGTTGGGTCACTTGCTCAAAATCCACCCCTGTATCTTCGTTGAGTAAAATTGCTAAGGATTGGGTCAGAGTTTGAAGGGAGTCGGAGAGGTCGGATAGAGGCTGGCTTAAGGATGTCTGGAGCATTGCAGAGGGATTATTCTCAAAGGCCACCCTAAAATTTTTGCGTAAAACTTGATTCAGTTCTGTTAAATTATCTCGTTTCGTTAACAGTTGCGCCCGTTGCCAAGGAGTTAAGTTTTTTTGAAGTTGTTTCTGGCTGATAATTTCTTGTATCTGCGCCAAATTCGTCTCAATCGCCGGTAGCGTCAATAAAACGACATCCATCAGATAATAGCTATCTAAATCAGGGTCAAGAATTAGATTCGAGCGATCCCCCACCTGTTGCCGGAGTTTGTCAATGCTGGGTTGAAGGGCAACAAAGGGGGGATTGTTTTGCGATTGCCGCCAATATTCCCATTCCTGTTCTAAAGCCCGAAACGTCCTCTTGGTTTCTAGATAAGCCGGTGCATTCTGGTCAGCCTTGATTAGGGAGTTCCAGGATGATGCCAATTCATTGACTGGCGGAGAATAAGTATATTGAATAGCCGCCCGATTAAATTGCTGAAGGATGTCGAGGTATTGCAGACCCCTCAACTCCTTTTGAGCGAAGGTAATTTGTCCCTGAACTTCTGAGAGGAGAAGATAGAGTGCAAGACTCAGAGGCAATAAAAAAACACCGCTTAGGAGGACAAACTTTTGCGGATAGGAACGCCGACTCATCAAACAGATTGCTGGCTCAAAAAGAGAATTCAAACTAAATTTCATTGCCATTGCCCTAAAAAATCCAGCCTTTTTGGCTATACTCTGCACTCTGCCAGCAATTGAAGTTGTCTCGCTCGTCACAATAAAAGTGCCCAATTGTTTTTTCCCTGACACTGATAAAAGGTCAGGGATTGGTGTTGACCCTACACTCTGGCTTTTGCCGGGGCTGTATCTGTCTAAATCCTGCTTAAAACCCAGCGACTATCGGAAATTGCTCTAGGGCAGAGGATAAAAATTGCAGGGCCAGGATCGCCAAAATCGGAGAAAAATCCATACCACCGAGGGGAGGGATAATGGAGCGAAAAATGTTGAGGTAGGGGTCAGTAATCGGACTCAGGAATCCCATGGCACTGCTAGCCCATTCAGCGGTTTGAAACCAGGACAAGAGAATCCTAACAAACAGTAACAATAAATAAATATTGATAAAATTAAGCAAGGTTTTGACGATTAAGGCAGTGGCATCCATGGCGATAGTATTTACCCTCAGAATCTAAATCAACCATCATCTTAGCCCGAAGCCTAGACGATGCCAAGGGTGGAGTTCCCACCGGCTAGGATCTGTCGCATCACTGTCCAGGCGGCGTAGCTGACCCCGGCGGTCCCTTCCCCAGGATGTACGGAATCCCCCACTAACCAGAGATTTTTGACCGGCGATCGGGTGGCCAAGCCAAAGGGGCCAAAGTTGGCGAGTCGTTGCCCCATGCCCCCAACAATGCCCTGATCCCTTGCGGTAAAGCTGGCAAAGGTGCGGGGAGTTGCGGCATCTTGATAGAGTAAGGTTTCGGGTGTTAGCTCAAAATAGTGACCTAATTTGGCGATCGCCGTTTGGGTATAGGTTTGCTTCAGGGATTCGTACTCGGCGTTATCAGCTTGCCACCAGGGCGCGACATCCACAAAGGAAGAGGCGATCAGGGTACGTTGTCCGAGGGGCGCGCGTCCATCCCCCGGCTTACTGACACTGACAAACAGGGAATTATTCTCGCCGATGGGGCCATTGGGGTCGTAGAAAAATTGCAGATGCGGTGGGCAATTCTCTGGGATAGCGGCATCGCTGACACCGAGGTAGACCACAAACGCACCGGAGGGCTGGGGAGAATTTTCAAGCTGGTGTTGATAGCGGGGCAAGGGCTGGTCTAGTAGTTTAACTAAATTTTGAGCGGTGACATTGGCCACCACATGGTCAGCCCATTCGTCTCGGCTTTCGCCGGTTTTGAGGTCTTTGACCCGAATCCCCGTGCATTGTCCTCCTTGGCTATAGATTTTTTCGACTAAAGACCGTCGATAGAGCTGACCCCCATGGCGCTCTAATCCCTCCACCAGGCGATCACCAAGGACTTGCATACTGCCTTGCAGGTGGAATAATCCTTGGGGTGCTTGGGATACGGCTAGGGCGGTGGCGGCATAGAGGAGAGCGGTTTCATCGGCTCCCACCTGGGAATAAAGTTTGAGTTGCAGATCCAAAAAGGTTTTTAGACGGTGATCATGGCTCAGCCCGAATAGACGCAGGGCATCCCCCACCGTCATCAGGGTAAAGGGGACGGTAATCAGGGTATCCAGCCGTAGAGCTTGCAACAATTGCCCCAAATCCCAAAGATTACGCGGTGGCAAGACAGGGTCGCGGGCCTGAAAACGCCAACTGGGTTCAAAGAGCGTTGTTAATAATTGCCAAAAGGCTTCACTTCCGGGAAATTGCCGGTTGCGCTCGGCTTTCCACTGATCCGGGTCACGCCAAACATTAATTGGCTCTGTTTCCCCCGGTAAAAAAACAGCACAGGCGGGGTCACAGTCCGTTGCCTCGGGTAACGCCAGGCCAAGCTCATTGAAAATACGATGGTGAATGCCCCCTGGTTCTAGCCCAGCTACCTGGGTCGCCCCCACATCAAAGGTAAAGCCCCGACGCTGGAAGGTAGACGCACATCCCCCCACGGCGATCGCCTGCTCAAAGACCGAGACCTGGTAACCGTGCTTGGCCAAGAGCGCCGCCGCCGTTAAACCGCCGATACCCGCTCCAAGAACGAGGACTTTTTGTGGAGATGCCATTGTTCAGTCGTCTTAATATTTCTTTACATTTTTTATTATTGCAAACTGATCAGATCTTTTCACCCCCCTGTCGCTTAAACTTCAACCCATCAAAAAAAATTGTAGGATGGTAAATAAATTATTTTGCCCTGATCGCCCCTTTGGCAATGACCTACTCATCTTTATCGCCCATTAGCCCCGAAACTCCCCCCATCCACAGTAGTTTTCACGCCCTGTCTGATCCCCTGCGGCTACAAATTCTGCATCACCTCCGCTCCCAAGAACTCTGCGTCTGTGACCTCTGCGAATTGCTGGATGTTAGCCAGTCCAAGCTATCCTTCCACCTCAAAACCCTCAAAGATAGCCAATTGGTCAAAGTCCGCCAACAAAGCCGCTGGAGCTACTACAGCCTCAACCTCAGTCAATTTCTCAAGCTAGAAGAATACCTGAGTCAATTTCGACGTTTCAGTGATGTCTTTCCTTCTCGCACTTGTCCCGAACCGGATTGAGTTGATCAATCAAATTTAATTGATGTATGATGAATTCATCAAGATTTATTGATGGGTATCCCATGACCACTCACGCCAATCCCAAGGCTGTTCAGGCCGGAGGGATGCTTAGCATTTTTGAAAAATACCTGACTCTCTGGGTCTTCCTCTGTATCTTGCTCGGCATCGCCCTCGGTCGATTCTTGCCTGGAGTTGCTCAGAGTTTGGATGCCATGAGTATCTACAACGTTTCCATTCCCATTGCCATTTGTCTCTTTTTCATGATGTATCCGATCATGGTCAAGATCGACTTTTCCCAGGCCATGCAGGCGGCCAAGGCACCCAAGCCGGTGATTTTGACCCTGGTGGTGAACTGGTTAATTAAACCCTTTACTATGGTGGCCTTTGCCCAGTTTTTTCTCGGCTGGCTCTTTGCCCCTCTGCTTTCCTCCACCGAAGTGATTCGAGGCGTGGATGTAAGCCTCTCCAACTCCTACATTGCCGGTTGTATTTTGCTCGGCATTGCCCCCTGTACCGCCATGGTCTTGATGTGGGGCTATCTTTCCTATAGCAATCAAGGACATACCCTGATCATGGTGGCGGTGAATTCCCTGGCTATGTTGTTTCTCTATGCTCCCTTGGGGAAATGGCTGTTGTCGGCCAGTGATTTGACGGTTCCATGGCAAACTATTGTTTTATCTGTTGTGATCTACGTCGGTTTTCCCCTGGCGGCGGGCATGTATAGTCGCTACTGGATTTTCAAACATAAAGGTAAGGAATGGTTTGAACGTGAATTTTTGCACTATCTGAGCCCGATCGCCACGTCGGCTCTGTTGTTGACCTTGGTGCTTCTCTTTGCCTTTAAGGGGGAATTAATCGTCAATAATCCTCTGCATATTCTCTTGATTGCGGTGCCGTTGTTTATCCAAACCAATTTTATTTTCTTGATTTCCTACGTCGCGGCCCAAAAACTCAAACTGACCTACGAAGATGCCGCTCCCGCCGCCTTGATTGGGGCGAGTAATCATTTTGAAGTGGCGATCGCCACAGCGGTGATGCTATTTGGACTCAATTCCGGCGCGGCCTTGGCTACGGTAGTGGGGGTATTGATCGAAGTGCCGGTGATGCTGATGCTAGTGGAAGTCTGCAAAAAAACAGCCTTTTGGTTTCCCCGCGACCCCGAAAAAGCGACCCTACTCGATCCCCGTTGTGTTAGTTCTTGCAAATAACTATGAGCCAGTTTGACCATCCCCCTCGTATTCTTTTTTTGTACGGGTCCCTGCGAGAGCGTTCCTACAGTCGGCTCTTAGCCGAAGAAGCCGCGCGCACCATCACAGACATGGGAGCCGAGGTCAAGTTTTTTGACCCCCGAGACTTACCCCTGCGGGGCCAAGTACCTGATACTCATCCCAAGGTGCAGGAACTCTTGAGCTTGAGTCAATGGTCTGAGGGCCAGGTCTGGTCATCACCGGAAATGCACGGCAATATTACCGGCATCCTCAAAAACCAGATCGATTGGATTCCGCTGGAAATGGGCTCCGTTCGTCCGACCCAAGGCAGAACCCTCGCCTTAATGCAGGTGAGCGGTGGTTCCCAGTCATTTAATGCCCTTAATACCATGCGAATTTTGGGGCGTTGGATGCGGATGTTTACCATTCCCAACCAATCCTCGGTGGCCAGGGCCTACCAGGAGTTCCATGAGGACGGCACGATGAAGGACTCTGCCTACCGTGACCGGGTCATTGACGTGATGGAGGAATTGTATAAATTCACCCTGCTCCTGCGCGACAAAGTAGACTACCTCACCGATCGCCATAGTGAACGTAAAGCCAAGCTACTCAAATAAATAATTAACGGAGAAACCCGATGAAAAAAGTCATGTTCGCCTGCAAAAAAAATTCCTGCCGTTCCCAAATGGCCGAAGGCTTTGCCAAAACCCTAGGTCAAGGCAAAATTGAGGTCACAAGTTCCGGCCTGGAGGCCTCCCGTGTTCATCCCACCGCCGTTGAGGTGATGCAAGAGATCGGCATTGATATCACCGACCAAAGCTCTAAACCCATCAGTGATTTTCAGGCCGACGACTATGATGCCGTCATTTCTCTCTGTGGTTGTGGCGTGAGCCTACCCGAAGGCTGGATTATGCAGGAAGTTTTTGAAGATTGGCAACTCGATGACCCCGATGGCCAGCCCCTAGAAACCTTTCGCCGCGTTAGAAATGAAATCAAAGAGCGGGTGGAAATTTTAGTGAGTCAACTTAGTTAAGGTTTTTGACTAGGCCCTCTTGCTAACAGGAGGGCTAATTAACTCCTGTGATCAAGATCACACCTTAGCAGTGACAGAGATTATGGCGATCGCCGAAAAAGTCGGAAACACTGGGACTGTTCCTATTTGAAGCGGTTCAATCCTATGACATCTCTGGCATCCCTAGACCAAAACTCTCTACTCATCCATCTAGAAAAGAATCTCCTTGACCTGGTCAAACTATTTATCCAAGAACCAGAGATCAAGAACAATAATCTTGACCAAGAAACACGCCAGCAAATTATTCGCTCACTAACAAAGCGCTTAGGGCGAATGAAGTCCATACGCCGTCTTCCGTCTTGCTGCAACTTACACCAGCATTAACCCGACTCTTGTCCTACAATATTGCTCGTAGGCTCCCCGGTAAAAATATGGATCAAGACGATCAATCCACCCGCCTTAGTCAAACCTTCGAGCGTCATCGAGATAAACTCTTGTTCGGCGTCGGGGTTTTGTATCTGTCCGGTGTGGGATTATGGCTCATCCATCAACAAAAACTGTCTGAGAAAATGAGCGCAACTCCCCCAGCGTCCGCCGAGGAACAAAAATTTATTGCCTATCTGCAACAATCCCTACAACTCATTCCTGCTTCTTCGGCCCCATCGGCATCAAATCCATCTCCGCCCAACAATGTAGCCCAACCTAATGCTAGGGCATTGACTCCTATGCCGCCTCCGCCTCCCACCACGAACGTGGCCCCCCGAAACGGTGTAGTCGAGCGATATTACTATCCTGTTTATCCGGCTAGCCCGATTCCCCAGGCGCCGCCGAAACCTGCCGTGCCAAAAGCCGTCGCTCCCCCTCCCATTGCTCGAACTAATCCCGTCATTGCACCGATGGTTGCCGCCAAACAGCCCCATACCCTCGTGGGCGTCCTTGAATCCGGCGCGCAATCTTCGGCTCTTTTTAGTTGGGATGGCTTGACCCAACGTATTCAAGTGGGTGAATCCATCGGGGGAAGTGGTTGGGCTCTCAGCAGTGTCAGCAATCAGAAAGCGATCCTATCCCGTCAGGGCAAAACACGTTATCTTGAGGTTGGACAAAGCTTTTAATCTAGAGAAATCCCATGGGTGTGTTCGACGACGTTAGTCACTTTTTAGAAACTCGTCTTGAAGAATTTCTTCGCAATAATCCCCACCTAGAGTTGCAGGCCCTGCAAGAACAACTCCAGGAGCAGGCCCAAGATACCCAACGCCTTTTTATTTCCCTCCAGCAACAAAAACAAGCTCAGGAACGGGATTTGTTATCCCTTGCTCAGGATATCCAAGCTTGGCACGGTCGCGTAGCAAAAGCCAACCAAGCTGGGCGAGTAGATCTAGCCCAGGCAGCCCAGGAACGAGAAGCGGCTCTACTGCGCCAAGGCAATCAACTGTGGGGACAAATGGAAGGTACCCGCAAGCGGCTAGTCCAAACCCAGGAATTATTGACGCAAATTCAGCAAAAACAAAAAGAAGTTCAGGTTAGAACTGAGCAAATGAAAACTGAACAGGCAAAGGCATCGACTTCTAGCACCGATAGCGATACTACGGGCTGGAATCAAGCAAGCGAGTATAGCCGCTACAAACGCGATCTTGACCCCCTCGAAGCGGAGTTTAAGCGTTGGGAATTGGATGAAGAATTAGATGCCCTCAAGCGCAATGTCGGCAGATCCTAACCCAAAAAAATCTCCTCAAAAGGAAGCTTTTTGTATTAGTTGATGCGATTATTTCAACTTTTCTTCCCCCCTTTTTTAAGGGGGGCTAGGGGGGATTAAACCTAGAAATCCCAATCATTAGGCTCATTCTGTAACTACTTTGTTGTTGCCGGTGACTCGATTTATCCCCCTTGGAAGGGGGACTTTGAGTTTATAGCCATTTCAATTATCTATAAGCTCTGGACTTAACCAAATCGTCCAGAAACGTAATCTCTGGTTTGTTGGTGAACGGGGTCTTCAAAGACTTGATGAGTCTCGCCAAATTCCATCAATTCACCGATGTACATAAAGGCGGTGTAGTCGGAGATCCGAGCCGCTTGTTGCATACTGTGGGTCACGATCAGGATCGTTACTTGTTGACGCAATTCTTGCATGAGGTCTTCAATGCTAGAGGTGGCGATCGGGTCTAAGGCTGAGGTTGGCTCATCAAACAGCACGATTTCGGGGTCAGACACCAATGCTCTGGCAATACAGAGCCGCTGTTGTTGTCCACCAGAGAGGTCGTAGGCGAGGCCATGGAGGCGGTCTTTGACCTCATTCCACAGAGCCGCACCCCGCAGGGCTTGTTCAACCTTTTCATCAATTAAGCTAGATGATTTTTCGCCTCTGACTCGGAGTCCATAGGCAACATTTTCATAGATAGACTTAGGAAAAGGATTGGGTTTTTGGAACACCATACTAATCCGCATCCGCACCTCAATGGGGTCAATTTTTTGACCGAGGATATTGATGCCATCCATCGCAATCGTGCCTTCATAGCGATTGCCTGGATAGAGGTCATGCATACGATTAAAGCATCGTAGCAACGTTGTTTTGCCACAACCTGAGGGGCCGATTAAGGCGGTTACTTGATTTTCAAAAACATGCAAATTGATATTTTTGAGAGCTTGGGCGTGACCCCCATAATAAAAATTCAAGTTTTCGACTTCCGCTTTGACCGCCGCTTGTTTAGAGGTGGCTTGGGCTTGGGAAAGATTGTTTACCATTTGATTCCTTTACGAAAATAATAACGAAGATAGATAGCGATACCATTCATGCTCAGGGTCATGACCGTCAAAACCGTCCCCGCCGCTGCCGCATTGACTTCAAACTCAGCTTCCGGGCGAGACACCCAGTTGAACATCTGGATTGGCATCACGGTAAAGGGAGCCGATAACCAAGTAAAGACGTTTTGAGGGAAATTATCAAGGGGTGAATCCGGCAAAAAGGCGATAAAGGTTAATGCCCCAATGGTAATAACCGGCGCTGTTTCTCCGATCGCCCGAGAAAGACCAATAATAATCCCGGTCATGATACTGCCCATGGAGTAGGGCAAAATATGGTCTGCAATCATTTGCCACTTACTAGAGCCCAGGGCGTAGGCCGCCTCGCGTAGGCTAGAGGGAATGGCTCGCAAAGATTCGCGGGTCGTCACGATTACAATGGGGAGAATTAACAAGGCCAGGGTCAACCCCGCCGCCGCGACACTCTGACCTAAATTGAATTGATAGACAAATAAACCTAGAGCAAGTAGACCATAGATGATGGACGGAACCCCGGCTAAGTTTGTCACATTAATTTCAATCAAGGCCGCCAACCAGTCTTTGCGAGCATATTCTTCGAGATAAATACCTGAGGCAATGCCGATGGGCACAGAAACAATGGCTGTTACCAGCATTACCAATCCCGTCCCGACCCAAGCAGAAAGAATCCCCGCTTCCGCTGGGTCTCGACTGGGGAAACTGGAGAAAAATTGGGGAGAAAGACGAGGCACTCCCTTCAGGAACATCCCCACCACCAAAATTAGGAGGATGGATACCGCGACAAGAATAATTGCCAAGCCGAGGTAGGAAAAGAATGTACTCAACTTTGCTCGGTTTTTTACATTGGCTTGAATCATCGCCAAGGAAGGCTTAGAAGTTTGAGAAGACATAGGTTTGTCGATAAAAAATTTGGATGTTAGCAACGGGTCAATGTACTTCAACGGCGGAAACGTTTCGGGCTAACCAAACTCCACTCCCACTGCCGCCCATGCTAATAGGTTAGAAAACAAAGGGTTGTCAGAATCGAGGTGCCGGCGGTTAGTAGATCTCCCGAAAACGTTGGGAAAGCCAATAGCCCAAAATGTTAAGAAATAAGGTAAATAGCACCAGCGTCAAGCCGGCCACAAAAATTGTCTGATATTCTAAGGTGCCATGGGGTAAGTCCCCCAAACTCACTTGGACAATGTAAGCCGTAATGGTAGCCGCTTCTTGCATCGGGTTAAAGGTTAATACGGGTTGAAGGCCGGCGGCAACCGCCACAATCATGGTTTCTCCCACTGCCCGCGAGGCTCCCAAAATATAAGCCGAAATCACCCCGGAAAACGCCGCCGGAAAAACAACCTGGGTCGCCGTTTGTAGTCTGGTTGCCCCCGTGGCATAGGAGCCTTCGCGGAGATTTAATGGCACAGCTCGCATGGCATCTTCACTAATAGAACTCACCTGGGGAATAATCATCAGACCCATCACCAACCCCGCACTGAGCATATTAAAGCCCGGTAGGTCGGGTAAAATTAACTGCAACGCCGGCGTCACAAAAAGCAGGGCAAAATAGCCATAAACCACTGTGGGAATCGCCGCCAAAAGCTCAAGGGCTGGCTTCACTATTTCCCGAAAATTGGGATTGGCAAATTCACTGAGATAAAGAGAAACGATGGTTCCTAGGGGAACAGCAATGACCAACGCCACCACCGTCGTGGTGATTGTTCCCGACAGTAAGGGCAAAATGCCGTAGGCAGGGTCTTGGAACAGGGGAGTCCATTCTGTTCCAGTCAAAAATTCAACAATGGAGACTTCCTGGAAAAAGTGCCAAGATTCTTCCACCAGGATATAAAAAATACCAATGGTGGTGGCGACGGACACAAAGGCGGCCAAAAAAAGAATAAAGGCAATCACCTTTTCACGCCAGACCCGGGCTTGTTTAATACTCAGGGCCTGGGCTGAAACAGAACTAGAACTGAGGGTGTTATCGAGCATAGATCGTGGGTCGGTGTTAATGGGAAACCGGGGAGACCTCCCCCCGGCGAAATTAATTAAACGTATGTTAACTGACTGAAATCTAGTCTTTGGCTTCTAGTTTCATTAAATCATTGATGCTGATGCCCACAGTGTCTTGACCAACAAAGACACTACCAAATCGGTTGCCTTTGAAGTGACCCATGGCAGTGGTATAGGCGCTGGGGGGTAAGGGAACATAACCTACGGCCTTAGAAAGACGAGCAGCATTTTTCATGTAAAATTCAACGAATTTCTTGACTTCAGGCTTTTTAGAAGATTTTTCGCTGACGTAGATGAAAATGGGGCGGGAAAGAGGAACGTAGGAATTATTGATTACATTGGCCAAGGAGGGCGCAACGGGTTTGCCCTTGTTGACAATGGGAACAGCTCTGATTTTAGCTTTGTTGGCTTCGAAGTAGGCATAGCCAAAGTAAGCCAGGGCATTTTTATCGCGGATTACACCTTGGATGAGAATGTTGTCATCTTCACTGGGGGTAAAGTCGCTACGGCTGGCTTTGGATTTGCCATTGATGGCTTCGGTGAAGTAATCAAAAGTACCAGAATCCGCACCGGGAGCATAAAGTTTGAGGGGAGCGTTCGGGAATTTGGGATCAATTTGATTCCAATTCATGATTTTGCCCTTGGCTTCGGGTTCCCATATTTTCTTGAGTTGTTCGGGGGTTAGGCTCCTGACCCAGGTATTTTTGGGGTTGACCACTACGGTCAAGGCATCGAAGGCTACGGGTAACTCAATGTAACGAATACCGGCTTTTTTACAGGCTTCTCTTTCTTTGGCGGTGATGGGGCGAGAGGCATTGGAAATATCAGTTTCACCGGAGCAGAATTTTTTGAACCCACCACCGGTTCCAGAAATACCCACCGTCACACGGGTTTTTCCTTTTTCAGCTTTTTGGAAGTCTTCGGCTACGGCTTCGGTGATGGGATAAACAGTACTAGAGCCATCGACTTTCACCGTCGGGACAGCTTGGGACTGAACGGGAAACTGTCCCACAAGCAGAGACGTGGCGGTTGCGGCAACTACCAAAGCCAAAGCACTTTTCTTTGCTGTGGGGGTGTTGACTGCTTTCTTCAGGGATTCTAAGGATTGATTAAGCATAATCGATTCATTGCTTGATAAGACACAGCCTCATACTGGCACATGATTTTAATCTAAAGTCAAAGTTTAAGTTAAGCAATGGTAAAGATTCGGTTAAATAGCCCAAAAATGTAGCTATTGTCACACCACTTTAGTCTATTTCTAGATCAAGCTAGTGGCGATCGCCTGATTGATCAACGATATGTTCAAAGATCAGGGTATTTCAGTCTGCCGTGACTGCCCAGAGCATCCAGTCTTAAGATTAATGGGGGTAGAGAGACTCGAACTCTCACGAGCTTATAAGGCTCAACGGATTTTAAGTCCGCAGCGTCTACCATTCCGCCACACCCCCGTTAAAGTAATCAGTTTGTAACTGACAATTTACCATCCTAACATAGGCTTGATGGCCCTTAGCAAAAATTTCAAAATAAATGCTGGGATAGTACATTTTCCAGGACTTGATGGTCAAAGCATAGTCGGTCTCGCTCGCCATCGGATTGCCACACCAGTCCTTGATTGCGGAGACGAGTGAGCAAGCGAGTTACGGTAACTCGGGTTGAGCCGATGGCCTGACTAATTTGAGCGTGGGTGATGGGATAGGGCAACTGATGATGGATGGTTGGATCAGTGCCGAAGGATTGCCCTTGGAGCAATAAAAAATGGATCAAGCGTTGCAGGGTTGATTTCTGACCCAAAATACTAATCCAGAGCAGTTGTTGGCGGTGTTGCAGTTTGAATTTTTCTAAAATGAGCTGGTACAGTGCTTGCCATTTTTGCAATTCATTCCAATAGAGCCAAATAACCGCTGTTTCATTCACATGGGATTTGGCCAGCATGGAGAGATGCGGATGAGAAACAATTTCAAAGGGTTGACCCACTCCCAAAAACGCCAAAATGGATTCTGACGGGGGTAACGTAATTAGGGTGCTATCGTCTCCATTGAGACTATCTTGGCTGGAGAGGCGAACTACCCCTTGGTGAACCAGATAAAGTAAGCCTGGCCGAGTGGGAATGACCATGTCCTTGAAAAAAATACGGTCTCGATAATGCTCTTTGCCCCATTGGACTAAGTCTAGCCAGTTGCAAGAACTGGGGAAATCAACCGCCGTCATGGTTTTGCCCAAACGCTGAATAAGCCAAGTCAAAGGAAAGGATGGAAACAGGACAAGAATTGGGAAATGCTTCATTCTCTGACATTGAATTGCCAGGGTCAATTTTACCGTTAAAGCTCAGACTTCAAGAACAGTTACACCAAAGTTTATCTGTTATTAATCCTGAGTTGACCCTTTCCATCCCTGGAATTCCGTTATATCCTAAGCTGACGGCGATCGCCTTACATTACCGCTGTGCCCTAGCCTTCAAGCTGGCTCCCTTGCTGGATCAAAGTCCAATTCAGTGCTTGGCTAGACTTCAACCCTGGCTTCCGAGGCGTTTAGCTTTAATGTCAGACTTGATAATTCCCCTGGATGTTGAAGCAGAAATAGGGGGAGGTTTTAGCTTTGTAATCTGTTATCAGGACTTATTGCTTTGGTTTCAACGTCTAACTCTTATTTGCTCTGCTCTACGCCAAAATTCTAGTTTTGCAGTCGGGATTAGCGCACCGGCTCCCCTGGGAGTCTATCAATATATTCATGCTCGACTTTGTGGCTGGCTCCGTTTGTGGGAGGCCAGTTTTGAGCCAAATTTGGATTTATCCCCCTTTCCCCTGGTGCTAAAACCTTCAGCCCAAGACCTGTTGGCGGCATTACTGCTGGCGATCGATGATTTACCGATGCCAGAGCAAAAGCATAAAAATAGCCAAAAAGAGTCTCTCTGCTCAGCCATTCTAGCGGTCATGGATGATTATCCCCTGGGGGTATTTCAGGCGAATCCAGATCCGTCTCTGCTAATGGCGGTGTGGGGGCTTTTGAATTTGGCTCAGTGGTTGCTCCAGCTTTGGCTAGAAATTGAGTCCGAACACCCTATTCCCAACGAACTTTGAACTGAACCGGTTCCCCAACTGACCGTCCCCAGAACTCCAAACCGCTCTGCTAGGATGAACCTAATAAGTAGATATAAGTAGATAGATGTAATGAAACTAATCATAGGTTTTATGCTTTGTCCCCCCCAGCTCCCCTTATTAAGGGGGAAGTCCCCAGGACAGGGGGATCTTACAAATATTTACTCCCATCTACTTACAAGAACTGTAAAACTGTGATTTTGCTCTGCATCCAGAGTTTTTTAAGATTTTGTCTATGAAACTTCCTTTCCTTTTTCGCCGAATTAGTAGCTATCTTCTCACCTTCATTCTGGGGAGTGTTTTTGCTCTAGCGAGTCTACCCCAGGCGATCGCCGGAGCGGATGTTATTACGACAGATAGCCTGGCCCAGGCTCAGCCAGTTCCCCTGCAAGCCGATAGTTTTGTGGCGGCGGCGGTGGCCAAAACAGGGCCGGCGGTGGTACGGATTGATACCGAAACCGTGGTAAACCGACGGGTTGATCCTTTGTTTGATGATCCCTTTTTTAGGGACTTTTTTGGGGGATCATTTCCAGTTCCACCCCGGGAACAAAGAATTTCGGGGCAAGGTTCGGGCTTTATTATTGACCAGAGCGGCATTATTTTGACCAACGCCCACGTTGTCAACAACGCTAGTAAAGTCACAGTGACGCTAAAGGATGGCCGCACCTTTCCTGGCGAAGTCCGGGGCAGTGATGAGGTCACGGATTTAGCGGTTGTAAAAATCAACTCTCAAAATGAATCCCTGCCCATTGCCTCCTTGGGAGATTCCTCTCGCGTACAGGTGGGAGATTGGGCGATCGCCGTGGGCAACCCCGTGGGCTTAGATAACACCGTAACCCTGGGCATTATTAGTACTATCGGGCGATCAGCCGCCAAAGCCGGAATTCCCGATAAACGGGTGGAATTTATCCAAACCGATGCAGCCATCAACCCCGGTAACTCCGGTGGGCCCTTACTCAATGCACGGGGAGAAGTGGTGGGCATTAATACGGCGATCCGAGCGGATGCCATGGGTATTGGCTTTGCGATCCCGATCAATCAAGCCAAATCGTTGCAAAAAATCTTGACATCGGGGCAGAAAGTGCCTCACCCCTATATTGGCGTGCAAATGGTGAACCTCACCCCGGAGTTAGCCGCTCAAAATAACCGTGACCCCAATTCTCCTTTTGTTATCCCGGAAGTGAATGGTATTTTTGTAGTTCGAGTTCTGCCAAATACCCCTGCAGAGCGGGCTGGAGTCCGTCGTGGCGATGTGATTATTGCCGTTAATAAGCAACCCATCCGAGATAGTGCTCAACTCCAAGCCCTTGTAGATCGTACAGGAATTAATCAAACCCTAAATCTGACGCTACAACGTGGCGATCGTCGTTTAGAGTTAGCCGTACAAACTGCCCAATTAGAAGGCCAATCATGAAAAGACGATATCTTTTAGAAATGGGCACCGCCACCCTGGGCGCTGTCTGGTTATCTCAACTTCTATTATCATCCAAAACCACCATGGCAAAATCCTCAGAAACCTTTGAAGTCACAAAAACCGATGCCGAATGGCGGGCGATCCTCAGCCCAGAAGCGTTCAAAGTCTTACGGCAACATGGCACTGAGCGGGCCGGCACCAGTCCCTTGGACAAGCAATACGGAAAAGGCACCTACCACTGTGCGGGCTGTGACCAACCTCTATTTTCCTCAGAGACGAAGTTCGATAGTCGCACGGGTTGGCCGAGCTTTTATGCACCTCTCGACAAGGCAGTAGCAACTTCAGTGGATCGAGCCTTGTTTATGACGCGGGTAGAAGTACATTGTGACCGCTGTGGCGGTCATTTGGGTCATGTCTTTGATGATGGCCCTGCGCCGACGGGAAAACGCTACTGCATGAATGGTGTTTCCCTCAAATTTGTGCCGGCCAAAGCTTAATTGTTTAAAAACTCGATGAGAGATAGTCCCCCAGCTTTTTGGGGGATTTTTATCGTTATATCCGGTCTAATTTTCCAGTATTATCCATGATTGCTAGCCATTCCCTTCCGCCCCAAAATATAGACGCTGAAGAATCCATTTTAGGAGGAATTCTTCTCGACCCCGAAGCCATGGGACGGGTGGTTGACCTATTAATGGCAGAAGCCTTCTATGTCAAAGCCCATCGTTATATTTATGAAGCAACCCTTAGCCTCCATGCCCAAGGGAAGCCCACGGATTTAATGACAGTGAGTAGTTGGCTCATCGATCATCATTTGCTGGATAATGTGGGAGGAATGGCTCGCTTAACCGAATTAGTCGATAGAACCGTCTCTGCCGTTAACATTGACCGCTACGCAACCTTGGTGATGGATAAATATCTACGCCGCCAATTAATTAGTGCTGGTCATGAAATTGTAGACTTAGGCTACGACACCACCCAAGAATTAGATAAAATCCTAGATGAATCGGAAAAAAAGATTTTTCGACTGACTCAAAATCGTCCCCAAGAGGGCCTCGTTCCCATTTCTGAAACCTTGATTCAAACCTATGCAGAATTAGAAAAACTCCACCAAAAAACCTCCAGCCCTGGGGTAGAGACTAATTTTTATGACCTAGATGCCATGACCGGCGGCTTGCAACGCTCAGATTTGATTATTTTAGCGGGGCGACCCTCCATGGGCAAAACAGCCTTTGGCCTAAGTATTGCCGCGAATATTGCCAAAAAACATGATATGCCCGTGGCGATTTTTAGTCTAGAAATGTCCAAAGAACAACTGGCGATCCGGCTCCTAGCGAGTGAAGCTCAAATTGATAGTAATCGCCTGCGGACGGGTCATTTTAGCCAAGCAGAATATGAACCTTTAACCATTGCCCTCGGAACCCTATCGAGTTTGCCATTATTTATTGATGACACCGCCAATGTTACTGTGATGCAGATGCGTTCACAAGTACGCCGCTTACAAAGTGACCATAAAGGAAAATTGGGGATGGTGTTAATTGATTATTTGCAGTTAATGGAAGGTACCAGTGATAATCGGGTGCAAGAAATCTCAAAAATCACTCGTTCGTTGAAAGGATTAGCAAGAGAAATTAATGCTCCAGTAATTGCGTTATCTCAGTTAAGTCGAGCCGTAGAATCCCGCACCAACAAGCGTCCGATGATGTCTGATTTGAGAGAAAGTGGATCTATTGAGCAAGACGCAGACTTAATCATGATGATTTATCGAGATGAATATTATAATCCTGATACACCGGATCAAGGTACAGCCGAGCTTCTGATTACAAAACATCGCAATGGCCCGACCGGCGTTGTTAAATTACTCTTTAAACCTGAGTTTACACAGTTTTTAAACCTAGAGCGTTCCCATGAATACCCACGATGAACTATCACGTTCTAGTAATCAAACATCCCATCGCCGATGGCTTCACTATTTGTTAATTATTTTATTAACTATCGGTATTACTTTTCGCTGGGCTAATCTTGAAACGAAAGTTTATTGGCATGACGAAGTCTATACAACATTACGCTCTGCCGGGTACATGTCGGATCCTTCAACTCAATCAGTATTTAGTAATCAACTTGTAACACCAAAAGACTTACAGCAATATCAAACCATTCGGTCTGGTAGTAATCTACAGGATACCTTAACCTCCTTAGCCATAGAAGATCCCCAACATCCGCCCTTATATTTTCTGCTGAATCGCGTTTGGATGATGCTGTTTGGCAGTTCTCTAACTGCACTGCGTAGTTTAGCTGTTTTGATTAGTCTGGCTTCATTACCAGCCATTTATTTTTTAGCGTGTGAACTTTTTGGAGATAATCTAACAGCTTGGTTCGCCATGGTGCTGTTGGCATTATCACCTCTAGATATTTTGTTTGCTCAGGTAAGTCGCCAGAATAGTCTATGGACATTAACAGTAATTCTAAGCAGTTTATGTTTAATCAAAGCCTTACAAGCAGATACGACTAGAAAGAGATATTTTTGCTGGGGATTTTACACTTTATCTTGTATAGCTGGATTCTATACTCATTTGTATTTTTTTTTAACCTATCTTGCTCAGTTTATTTTTATGCTTTGGCTGATGGTTAAAGACCGTAGTAATATTCGGTCTTTCTTCTTATTTATGTTGGCTTCAGGCATTACTTTTCTGGTTTTTTTACCCTGGGCTATCGTTGTTGCCACGAATTACTCAAGAGCTTTATCCGTCACCATCTGGAGCAGTGGTTACTATAGTCTGACAACCTTTAAACTTTGGTTTCTCAATTTAACTGCTTTGTTTGTTGATTTAGATCTGGGATTTGATAATCCTTTCACCTATGTATCTGGACAGTCTTAAGTTTTTGACTGGAACCAGGCTTTGCCCTAAGCAGCTAAGGATGGTGTATCAGGAGGTTGAAACCGATCAAGTTTAGCGGTCAGGAATTTAGGCAAAAGTAGAGAGGGTGGGCTTTTGGAAAAAA
>JBGSZT010000171.1:0-14847 GCA_041750255.1 Synechocystis sp. | reverse complement strand
TAGAGGAGTGGTTGGCGTCGTTACCGGAGGGCGAACTATTGGTTGATACCTGGGAGCAACCGATTCCACGTCCACAGGATAATGACAAGCAGAAAGCCCACTATTCTGGTAAAAAAGGGAACCACACATTCAAGAATCAACTGATTAGCCTGCCCAAGGGCAGGGATATTGTCGATGTGGTTATCGGTGAAAAGGGACCCCGCAGCGATAGTAAGCTATTCGAGGAGACGCAAACCGAGTTGCCAGAGGCTCTTAAATTCATTGGGGATAAAGCCTATGTGGGCAGACGCAACACCACAACCCCCCTTAAGAAACCAATTCCTATGAAACCCATTGATTTGATAGACCATCCCGAGGGAGGACGGTTCCGCGAAGTATTCCGCTCTCCTCAGACCATCGTCACCCCTGGGGGCGATACTCGCTCAGCCTTAACCCATATTTATTTTGCCTTAAATCCGGGTGAAGTGAGTCGCTTTCACCGAGTCTCATCGGATGAGGTCTGGAATCTCTACCAAGGCACCGGATTGCACCTCTACACCTGGGATGGCACCGTCAAGCCCCCAACCTGCGTTACCCTTTCTGCGGAGAGTAATTGCTACTGTCATGTCATTCCGGCCGGCATGTGGCAAGCCGCTGAGCCCATAGCAGAGACGGTCTTGGTGGGGTGTTCTGTCGCGCCGGGGTTCGACTTTGCGGATTTTGAGCTGATAGAGGCAGACTCTGATTTGGCCAACCTAGTTCAATCCATCGATCCAGCTCTGTCGAAATTCGCTCGCTCAAACCCTTAAACTTTGATCCAGCAACGGGGCTGAGTGAAAGGATATTTTGAGGGTGATCGCCAGTTAGCAAAACAGGGTATAAATTCCCCCGCTGAAATCTAAAATAATTACTATGAATTTTTTTGAGACTCTGCTTTCACGATCACCCCACTTGAACGAACAACGGGATGCCCTGCGGCAAGTCCTGCGGACAACCCCCGTGACGGACAATGCTTATTTTGTTCGCTTTCCTGATCCTCAGAAAGTTTTGGCTAATTTGGAGCAGGAAATGGTCATTACCCATGAATGTTTGGATTTACGTCACTTTGAAGCTTCTATCGCTCGCTTCTCTGACCCCACTCCCCCGTTGCCAGAGGTCTTGTTTCTATCCCATCTCGATAGCTGTGAGCATCCCCAGGATGCCCTGATTCAACTGGCTCAACAAAAGGAAATTCATTGGTTTGACCAGCCCTTGCATTGGGTGATTGGTATTACACCGGCGATCGAGTCGGATTTTCGGGGATTGTTGTCGTTTTTGGCGGGAAAAAGTTTTTGGTTTGATTTTTGTGTTAAGGCAGAGTTCCTGGACCAGCGATTGCAGGAGGCCTTGACCCAGTGTTGGCATGGCGGAGTGCAATGGACAGAGGATTATCGCCAACGGTTAACTGACTGGGTGATGGAAGTTGAAGGCACCGTTGCCCCTCGAAGTGAGCTGTCCCCCAGTCAAACAGCCGGCATCGCTCTTTTGCAGGGTCTGGTTCAAGAGGGTCAAGGGCATTGGGCGGGGCTAGAGCCGGAAAATCAAGCGGGAACGGCGGCTAATTTTTATCTGCAAAGTTTGGAGGGATGGCAACAGGGCGAATTTTCCGGGACTCTGATGGCGGTTAATCTTCGCCTAGCCTACGTTTATTTGCTCCAGGCTTGGAATGAAAAGGACCGGGGGCATTTTTGTTGGCAGGCAACTCAGCATTTTGTCCAGGAGGCGATCGCCATCTTGGTGGAGCAAGATTGGCAGGATTTCGGGGAAGAGACGCTTTCATTGTTGGGTATCATCCTGCGGGCATTAGAGGATTGGGCCCAGCTTCAGCGGGTGATGGAGGGATTTTTGGTGTTTTTATTTCAGTTATCCCCGGCGGTTCCAGATAGTGAGGAGGAAAATTTGCCCCCGTCTTGCCCTTGGTCCGCCTCGGAATTAGCCCTTAAAACGGCGATCGCCTACGGCCTCCTGGCAGAATCCTTGGTAGAGCAATGGTCTTTTGCGGAGGCTAAAGAAGCTCTCCAGAGGGCCGAGGAAACTATTCCGGCCCTAGAAGCCCTCGCCCCGCCCATCAGGCCTTGGTTGCATTATTTATCGGGACGGATCCTGCTGGGGAAAAACGAAATCACCCTAGCCCAGGAGACATTAACTCTGGCTCAAAAAGAGACTTGTTTTGAAGATAATCCTAGTTTTTATCTGGCAATTTTAATCGAACTGCGGGAATGCGCCTACCAGGCCCAGGATTGGTTAAGGGTGCTGAAAATCGATCAGGATTATCAGGTTATGGAATATCAAATGGGCAAACGGTTCTTTTTTGGCCCTCAAGCTTGTCCATCCTGGGAAAGGGAGTATTCTCTCCATCCCCTCGGGGTCAAAATTCCCCTGGCACATCCTAGACTCCCAGCCCCCATGGAGACGAGCCTATCGCCAGTAAGTGTTTCCCAGGTTAGAGACTATCTCCAATCCCTCACCGATGGGGGACAATTGGCGTGGGAGCCCGACCTTCAGCGTCAGTTACTGAGGGATATAGCCGATGGCAACGACCAGATTTTTCCCCTCGACTGGCAACGCCTGGGCAGTGAATTAGAAGAACGAGGCATCACCCGCCTAGATGATTATCAGTCCCTCGGCCGCGATCAATTAATCTGGTATGGCATTAAACGAAGCCTAGCGTTTTTGCCCGCTTCTGGGCAAAATCAAGCCTCAACTCTGCTGTTTAAGCTCGTTCAGCCTTTCTCGACTCCCCGTCTGCGGACCATGGAGGAGTTGTCGGAATCCGCCCATGGTTTTCCGGCTTGGTTGCTGGAACTTTTGGTCGAGGCTTATTTATTAATACCAATGCAGGTTGACGGCGTGACCTATTACCGCTTAACCACGCCCTTGCTCTCTAGGGTGCTTTATAAGATTCAAACCGACTTATTAGCCCCGCCTGAAACAATCGTCCCAGCACCGGCTCCCTCCCAACGGCTTAACCCGGAAGGCAGTGAGGCAGAACAAGAGATGCTGGTGAAACTGGCCAACGCCGAACAGCAATATCAAACCATTCTGGAGGGAATGCGTCTAGAACGGCAATCTCAAGTTATTTTGAAGCAATTTGAGTCCCAGGCGATCGAAGCTCTTTTAGCGGCGATCCGCATTGGCCAAGACCTTCAGCCCCTGATTCAAGCCGATACTCTCTGGCAGGATTACCCCAGTTTGGGGCCGCTCTCGACCCTCCAGCAGATTTTAAACCAGATCCAGGAGCGCAATCGACTGCAACATTCTGTTTCGGTAGCCTGTCTGCGAATCAGTCCCGATGACTGTTTTATTGCCACGGGCACCATGGAGGGTGTAGTTCGCATTTGGTCGATCGCCGGTGAATTGAAGCATACTCTGCGGGGTCATGAAGGCGATATTGCCGCTCTAGACTGGGCCCCTGGGGGAGATTATCTCGTTAGTGGCTCTGGCGATCGGACGGCGCGATTGTGGGACCGTCAGGGTCAGCTCCGAGCCACCCTGGTGGGGCATAGCGATGCCCTGCGTCATGTGCAGTTTAGCCCGACGGAAGACCGTATTCTGACCACCAGTCGAGACAAAACCCTACGATTGTGGAACTTTGAGGGGGAAGAAGTCGTGCGCTACCAAGGCCATCGCCATTGGGTTAAGAATGGCGAATTTAGTGCCGACGGTCAGCAAATTTTATCCTCATCCCGCGATGGCACCGTTCGACTCTGGGATCTCAAGGGGGAAGTAATCCAGATTTTTGAGGGGCATCAGGGCTGGGTCCGCAATGCCAAATTTAGTCCCGATGGCCAGCGTGTCCTGACCGCATCCGCCGATAAAACTGCCCGGATTTGGGATTTATCGGGCCATTGTCTAGCTATTTTAAAGGGACATCGTAAATGGGTGCGGGATGCCCAGTGGAGCCCGGATGGAGACTTAATCATTACCGCTTCGAGTGATGGCACCGCCCGACTCTGGAACCTTGAGGGGAAAACTCTGGGTGTCCTGCAAGGCCACAACCACAGTATATTTGATGCGTTTTTTAGTCCCGATGGCCAACGCATTGTTACCCTCGCCACCGATGGTTCGGTGCGACTTTGGCATCGCTCTGGGAGCTTGGCCGGATTTCTGCGGGGACATTTGAAGGAAATCCACGGCGGGCAGTTTAGTCGGGATAGCCGCTGGTTGGTCACCATTTCCGCTGACCGCACGGGCCGACTCTGGGATTTGGGGGAAAAGGGCTCAATTCCTCTGCGGGGTCACAGTCATTGGGTCAGAAATGCCCATTTTAGTCCTAGTGGCGATCGCCTGTTGACCCTCTCCAGGGATAACACCGCCCGACTCTGGAACCTCCAGGGGCAGACCCTCGCCATCCTCGACAGCCACCACGATTGGGTCAGGGAAGGACAATTTAGCCCAGACGGGCATTTGATCGCCACCGCCTCAGCGGACAAGACAATCCAGTTATGGCACTCCACAGGCAACAAATTAGCCACCCTCCGTGGGCATCAGGATGCGGTGTTGAGTGTTGGCTTTAGTTCCGATAGCCAATTTATCCTGACCGCCTCTAAAGACAGCACTGCACGAGTTTGGAATACAACGGGTCATTGCCTGACCGTATTACGCAACCATAAAGCACCGGTATTTGATGCTCGCTTTGGCCCGGAAGGGCAATTTATTGTCACTGCCTCCGGCGATAAAACAACCAAGATTTGGGACATTATGGGGAAAGAATTGGCAACCTGCGATGGACACACGGCGGCAATTTATACAGTACAATTTGATGGACGGGGAGAATTATTATTAACCGCTTCCGCCGATGGCACCGCTCGTCTTTGGGACTTTTTAGGCAAGGCGATCGCCACTTTAGAAGGGCATCAAAGCGTCGTTTACCAGGCTAATTTTAGTCCCGATGATGAATTGATCGTGACCGCTTCAGCGGATAAAACCGCCCGTATTTGGAACCGGCAAGGCCAAGAACTAGTCGTGCTCTACGGGCACCAGGCCTTGGTAAATTCTGCCCAGTGGAGTCCCGATGGTCAATTGATTGTCACCGCTTCCGCCGATGGTACGGCCCGTCTTTGGGACCGCCTTGGCCGGGAATTAGCTCTTTTCCAGGGGCACTCTAGTTGGGTACGCTCGGCGGAGTTTAGTCCCGATGGTCGTTCGATTTTGACCGCCTCCACCGATAGCACCGCTCGACTTTGGCCGGTGGATAGTCTCAGTGCTCTCATTGACCGGGGCTGTCAATGGTTAGAGAGCTATCTTACCCATAATCCCCTTGTAGACGAAGGTGATAGAGCCTTAGGCGTCGCCAAGCTCACCGTTAGCCATGTCCGCCCCACCTAAGCGTTATTTTTGAATTCTATGCCTGTCTCTTCTGATTTACCCTTGACGAGTCTGACCATTGTGGTGACCCGAGCCGCCGAACAATCAAGTCAATTTAGCCAACTCCTCTTGGCCCAAGGAGCATCGGTTTTAGAATTCCCCGCCCTTGTGATTGGGCCGCCAACGAGCTGGCAACCCTTAGACGAAGCTTTAACTGAGTTATCTAGCTTTGACTGGTTAATTTTAACCTCTGCCAATGGGGTTGATTTTTTCTTTGAACGGTTACAAGTTCTCAAAAAAAATAGCCAAGCACTCCAGGGACTGAAAATCGCCGTTGTCGGCAAAAAAACCGCCGCAAGCCTCGAGAAATTTGGCATCTATCCAGATTTTATCCCCCCCAACTTTGTCGCGGATGATCTGGTCACCCATTTTCCCCAGGCAGTCGCCGCCCAGCGGTTTTTGTTTCCAAGGGTCGAAACCGGTGGCAGAGAAGTATTAGTGCAAGCCCTGAGAGAAAAAGGCGGCGTTGTGGTAGAAGTGCCAGCCTATCGTTCCACCTGTCCGCAAACCATGCCGATTAATGTCTGGCAAGGCATTCAAGCTCAACAAGTCCAGGTGATTACCTTCGCCAGTGCCAAAACCGTTGAAAATGTTTACTGTCTGCTCCAGTCCGCCCTTGGCCAGGATGATTCTGAGCACCTAACCCAATTATTAAAAAATATTTGCCTCGCCTCCATCGGGCCGCAAACCTCCCTGCGCTGTCAAGAATGCTTTGGACGGGTGGATCTAGAAGCCCAGGAATTTACCCTAGAGGGATTAACCCAAGCCCTCATCGACTGGGCGGGAAATTCTCGCTTGCCAGGCTAAAGCGGCTATAATTGTTCGCGCAATTAGCAGAGATTTATCCGATGGCATCCCTTTGGCAACAACTCACCTGGGCAAATTTCTCGCCTCAGCAATGGCGACGGGGGAGTTATCTCCATCACTTGGTTGGTCTTGCGGCGGACTGGACAACGGACAGTTACCTCTGGCCCCTGGCGGACACCCTGGCGGCAGTATTAATTGCTCTGATTTTTGGTCTGGCGCCCTTTACCTCTACGGCAATGATTGGTGTTTTACTCGGCATCTGCGGCCTAAGTTGGCTCTTGCTGACCCTTGCCGATCGCCAATCCTTGGGGCTCACCCCGATTCATCTCCTCGTGTTTCTCTATTGGCTAATTTCGGCGATCGCCGTGGGCTTTTCTCCGGTCAAAATGGCGGCTTTGGGGGGATTTGCCAAATTAAGTGTCAATTTATGTTTATTTTTATTAGCGGCGAGGGTCCTCCGCTCTCGACCTTGGTTTAACCGCTTAACAACGATTATTTTGCTCGTGGGCTTAGTCGTCTCTGCCTACGGTATCCAACAGCAATTTGATGGGGTCGAACAACTCGCCACTTGGAATGACCCGACCTCGGATCAAGCCGGGGCAACCCGAGTCTATAGCTATCTGGGAAATCCCAACCTCCTGGCAGCTTATTTATTGCCGATGATCGGCTTGAGCTTAGGCGCTCTGTTGACCTGGCAACGGTGGTTACCCAAATTACTGGCGCTGGTCATGCTCATGACCCATTTGCTTTGTCTGTACTTTACCCAGAGTCGGGGAGGATGGCTGGGGGGAATGGCGGTTCTTTTTTCGTTTTTATTGCTTTCCTATCTCTGGTGGAAGCCCTATTTATCCTCATTTTGGCAACGCTGGCTTTTGCCTCTGGCGATCGCCATTTCGGTTATTGGGATTGGCTTAGCTCTCGTCCTGGTGGAGCCGTTACAGGTCAGGGTGTTGAGTATTTTTATGGGGCGGGGAGATAGTAGTAATAATTTTCGGATTAACGTCTGGCAAGGGGTTTTGGCGATGGTCCAGGCTCGGCCCCTCATCGGCATTGGCCCCGGTAATAGTGCCTTTAATCAGGTCTACCCAATTTATATGACCAGTCCTAAGTACAGTGCCTTGAGTGCCTATTCCATCTACCTGGAAATCATGGTGGAAACGGGACTTATCGGCCTTTTGATAATGCTCTGGCTCTTAGTAGTAACCGTTAGCGGCGGGATTCGCTCTATTCATCACTATCGTCAACGAGTCGATACTAACGGGTTTTGGCTAATTGCGGCGATCGCCGCCATGGCAGGCCTTTTGGTTCACGGGTTTGTGGATACCGTCTGGTACCGTCCGCCGGTCAGTACTCTTTGGTGGTTTCTATTGGCGATGATTGCCAGTCAAGAGGCTACCTTGCACCCCGAAAGGGGGGTTGACCCAGAAAACACACTTCTTTAAATGAAATATTACCGTTCTTAGTCGTTGTCCCAACGTTCGGTGGCGATCAAATCTCCAATGTGGTCGCGCAGAAGAAAGTCCCAGCGTTCGAGTTCGGCTTCTACATGAGCCCATTCGCGGGAGGGAATATATTGACAAAGGACATAAATGGGTTGTCGGCGATTAACAGTCCCCCGTTCCACCAACTGACGCACTTCATCTTGGAGCATAGTGAATGAATAACTAGAGGAGGAGATAGGAGTTAGGGTACCGGTACTCATAAAATAGGCCTTGATAAGTAGTTTGGCTTTTTGACTTCTGCTATTTTAGCCCGGGTTGAGAAAAAAATAGGGGATTGCTGTAATTTTAATTACATTTTGTTGCAAATTTAGGGCTTGGTTGTAGAAATAGCATCAAAAACATGCTATCAACGCATGGAAAAAGAGCCAGTTAGCCTGAGTTTTTGCAAGCGTTGCACTCATTGGTCGTGCCACCCGCGACGCCCCAACGCCTTGACGAGCTCAACCATGGAACCCTTGATCAATTTCGATACGACACTGCGCCCTCCCAGTACCAGCTCATCGCCAGATTACTCGTGAACACTGCCATCGGGCATGGTAGTTTCGGTTAAGTCAATATCAATGATCTGACAATTGGTAAAATTAGCGTTACGCAGGTCAGCGCTTCGTAAATCCGCATTAACTAAATTAGCCTCTTGGAGATTGATTTTGGCTAGGCGGGCTCGTTGCAAGAAGGCATAGTCCAGGGTTGCACCGGTCAAAATAACCCGTTGTAAAATGGCTCCACTCAAGCTAGCCCCTTGCAAATTAATGCGACGACAGGTTTCATTCCCCGGTTGTACCTCCAGCGCCGACCAATTCACCGCATTCAGATTAATTTCTCTCATAATCACTCGGCTCAAATCTGCCCCTTTTAGATTGGCCTGGCTCAAGTTGACACCTTGGAAGAGGGTATCTTGGAAATCACTGCTGTGGAGTTGACTAAAACTTAAGTCAGCTTTGTAAAGATTCGCTCTAGATAAATTGGCACCGCGCAGGTCGGCTCCCGACAAATCCGCCCGAGTCAGATCCGCACCGGACAAATCCACACCACTCAGATCAGCGCCGGACAAATCTGCCCGCATTAGATTAGCACCTTTGATCACCGCTCCCTGGAGTTGGGCATTGCAGAGCATCGCTCCTTGAAGATCCGCATCAACTAAGCGGGCTTGTTTAAGATTCGCAGAGTTGAGGTTGGCATTATTGAGCTGAGCGGAGGTAAAGTCCGCCCAACTGAGGTCAGCCAGGCTAAGGTCAGCACCACGCAAATCTGCCAGAACAAAGCGGGCACTCATTAACCGTGCATTGGCTAGGGTGGATCGATTTAGGTTGGCTTTTCCTAAATTACTGCCGCAAAGATTAGCCCATTCTAGAGAGGTACGACTAAGATTAATTTCAGCCAAATCTGCCTGCATCATCTCGGCGTGTTCGAGATTCAAGCGGCTAAAATCGCGTTCTCCTTCTCCGAATTGCCACAGCAGTTGCTCAATTTCCATAGGTTTTGGACGATTTGTCTGGTGCAAAATAAATGATTAGCTCGCCTGCCACTGTAGATAGGGGAGGGCGGTGGCGGTGGCTCGAATTTGGTCTTGGTGTTGGAGGAGTTGACCGCAACTATCCCATTTCCCGGTGACGAGCATTTGTCGGGGTCCTTCTTCGATACTAACGGTGATGCTTTGCCCAGCATAGGATACCGCTAATTGATTCAGGTCGAGGGTTACCTGGGTTTGGGGATGGTCTTCTAGGTATTGTTGCAAATTGGCGATCGCCACTGGGGATGCGGTGACACAGGGAACACCATTAGCGGTGCAATTTCCCGTGAAAATTTCCGCAAAACTTTCACCAATAATGGCTTTGATGCCCCATTTAATTAAAGATTGAGGGGCATGTTCTCGGCTAGAACCACAGCCAAAATTATCGTTGACCACCAAAATCGTAGCGCCTTGGTATTGGGGTAGATCAAAGGGGTGTTGTCCCTGGCGTTGCTGTCGGTCATCGGCAAAAACCTGTTCACCCAAGCCATCAAAGGTGACACATCGCAGGAAACGAGCAGGAATAATACGGTCAGTATCAATATCATTGCCCCGCAGGGGAATCGCTTGTCCGGCAAGGGATTGAACTTGACTCATCAAATGATGTCCTAGAAATTACTGAAGGTGTGATTTTATTATCATACCCCCGGGACTCGTCTTACCTAGCTCCCCTTTTGTTTAATTTTCTTGTATTACAAAGAGTCCGTTTTTGCTCGCTCACGCCATTTTGTAGACCGGATTTTCCCGCTCACTCCGGTCTATAACCGTAATCAAACCTTCAATTTCCAGGGATTGGAGTCGGGTTTGCATTAAAAGGCGTGTAGCGTTAGCCGTGCCGTTGGCATTGAGGTGGACAAGTAAATCATTGAGGCTAACCTGTTCCTTCTGCAAAAAATAACTGAGAATTACCATGTCTAAGGTCTGGACTTCTTTCTCCTCGGATGAAAAGCCATTGCCCTGTTTAGCGTAGGTCTTGAGATACAAAACATCGGGTCTGATGCGTTCAAGCCGCTCATCTATTTCTCGGAGTTTGTCTCGCAGGATAAAGACCTGTTTATTCAGTACTTGGAGTTGTTTGTCTTGATTGGTGCTTACTATTAATAGAGAAACAAAAGACATAATGCCTAGGGATGAGCCCAATAGAACAAAAAGACTTAGCAAGACTAGGGCGTCGTCACTATTGTCAGTTGGTCTTACTGGTGGTTCTAGCTCTAGGGGCTCGATTAGGACTGATGCTTGGGCCAGACAGAAGTCTTCTAGATTGACTTGGGGGATCCAATAGTTCGTGCTATCATCAAACGCACTAACTCTGTACCAGCAATTTTTGCTGTCTGCAAAGGGGGTAGGGTCAGGGACGATGAGACGGGTTGCTCGTGCATGTCTGGCAATCAGGTTTTTGTCATTGATCGCCGGGGATGACCGCAGATAGGCTTGGTCGCTATTGGTCACGACTTCCTGTACCTCCCTCGGAATCTTTGGGCAATCAATGGCGAACGCCGGTTTAGTCCCCAGACACCAGGAAATACAAAAAAGAACAGCCCAACTTGATTTTTTGATCATATTAGTTCATGCCATTGTTAACGCTCGTAAATATGAAAATTCAAAAAAATTACAATATTATTGTTGCTTGCCAATTGGAATAAAACAAATTTCCATCCGTCTCCTATTTTTATCGGATGTTCTATTCACAGCAGAAAGAGTACCTTCAGGAGTATAAAGTTGACCAGGAGAATAAGCTCTAAATGAATAACCCAATCGCAGCAAGCTGCGGAGTATCTAGATGGGAAAAAGGGTAAGCTGATGGATAAGCGCCTCTCTTTTTCCTCTCCTTGTTCTTGAATATAGCGTTTGACGATTTCAGTATTTAGCCGTTCACCCACAAAGTTCATACCAGCCATTCCCCCAGAATTGGGGGATCTAGGGGGCTTGTGAACGGTATTTCTTTTCTTGGATATCACCTTACACCATCACCCACCGTGCCGATGTAACCCCCATCACTCCAAAATTCCCCTCCCCACAATTGTCTCCGAAGTTCCGGAAAACGTTTAAACATTTCTCTGGCACTAATACTTTTAAGAATCTGCATCACTCTTAAGGGAGCATATTTGGGAGCAGCACCCACAAATAAATGCACGTGGTCGCCATCTGTCCTCGTTTCCTCCATCTCAAACCAATAACGCTGTCCAATTTTATTGAAAATTTGGGTAGTGATTCGAAGGTAGTGATGGCTGCAATGGCTTTGTCAAAAGGGCTTGCAGATTATTGCTCTCTAGTAAAGAGGTGAAGTTTTTGGAAAGGATAGAGTCTGAAACACCTATGAGTGCGTAGATTGAACGAATTTAGTCGCTCAGTTGGGCGATATACTAAGACAGTACAGTTTTTTGTCTAAATCGCTAAACTTCCTTTATTGTAAAGGTTTCAGATACCACTAATACCGGATCACCACCAAAAATCTTTATAAAGCAGGGGGGTCTCTAAAGCGATTAAGGAATGTGGAAAACCTTCTCTGGCATGGTTTTGTCGATGCCGCCATTAGAGAATTTGATGGCGTGAAAAACATAAAATTCCCCAAATTTCAGCCTTATTTGACGAAACATCGTCACCGGATTCCATCCTATGAGACTTACCAAAAGCTTGGTATTCCTATCGGTTCAGGAGATGTAGAGTCTAAAATCAAGCAAGTTGGAGCTAGGGTGAAGCTATCGGGAGCACGATGGAATCGAAAGAATGTTCCTCGTATTTTGCGTCTTCGTTGCGCTTATCTCAATCAACCCCCCGCTCCTAGTCTTAAAGTACTATTATGACGGGGATGCACCCGGTTATGAGTCTGAAGGGATTAAGTGCCGATGTGTTAAAGAACGCTCCCCATGACTCCTGAGAACCTTGTTATGTCTGATTAGAATTTCTGTGTCTTCTCTGGCGATGCCGCAGGTATGCCTCGCGCCCGCCAATTTGCACGATAATAAAGGATTGGTCTTATTTGAAATTGGCTATACCTCTAAATTTCCATGCTAGTCCCCCTTATTGGCTTAATTGTTGGTATTTTTATCTTATTCCTCAGTTTTCTTATTTTTCGGGGAAACAGTTCTCTAAGTCATCGTCCCTTGCTCCAAAATTTATCCGGAGATGTGGTCTTTCTCTGGGGAAATTCGCTAGTTGCCTTGGCAGGAATTTTGGGAGTTGCAGGCTATTGGAATATTTTTAATGGCAATGATTTGCGCCTTGGGCGGTTGTTTCTGCTGATTTTGGGTTTGTTTCTGAGTGGCTACGCTTTTTGTACCAGTCTGGGTGAAAAAAATCCTCTGCAATCCTTGACGGGACTGGGTCGCTTTAAACCCGCTGGGGTGGTGAGGGCGATTCCCTATTTATTAAATACTCTAGCGGCGATCGCCTTGGGGTTGATTTTTTTAATTGCCTTTTGTGACTACAACTATGGCGGGGACGCTTTTATGTACCATGTCCCCTTTGCAGCACGCCTCTGGGGCATTATCCCGCCGGAGCAATATACCTTTGAATTTTTTACTGAAAATAGATTATTGGGGTTTCCCCTCCTAGCTAATTGGTTTCAAGGCTTATTTTGGCTAATTTTTCAGCGTATTGAAGCGACCAATTTAGTTGCCTATTTCAGTCTTCTAATTTTGATTTTTTATCTGGTTAAAGTTGTCAAAATTCCCTTTTATCTGGCAACTTTTTCACTCCTGGCGATCCCCATGGTGCACATGCATGCCGCCCGTAGTTATATTGACTTACCGGGGAATGTCGCTCTATCGATCATTATTTTGACGCTTTATTTACTTTATACTCAAAAATTAACGTTCAATCTAAAAACTATTTTAATTCTGTTCGTTTCCAGCTTTGCCTCCGCTAATATAAAACTACAATTGATTCCTTTAGTTTTTCTTTTGGTATTAGCATCTCTCCCCGTTATTATTCGCCATTATTGGGACAGGACAGCGCAACGAAAAACTAATTTAATTACCCTGGCTAAGGTTTTTGCCGTGGGAACCCTGGCATGTTTGGTGATTTTTATTACACCGATTAAAAATATTCTGATCCATCAAAATCCGGTCTATCCCGTCAAAGTGGTGATCGCCGGTCAGGTGCTCAATCACACCGAAGGCTCACCGGATTTTCTCCATCCCAATATCAAAAAACTCTTGCCTCCGTTACGCTGGGCGCGGTCTGTCCTGGAAATTGATGTCTTTGATAAACGTCGTCCTTGGCCCTGGACCCTCGGCATGGATTTTATCGCCTGGGGTGAGGAACGCTTTGGCATGGGGGGCTATTTTGGCGGCTATGTGGTTTTTAATTTAGTTTTACTGGGGGTTCTTGCTGGGCGAAATTGGCAAAAAGAAAGCAAAACCGCCCTTATTTTTTTGGGAATCATGACTGCTGTCACCGCTTGGATGCCGCAATCCTACGAGCTTCGCTATTATATGTACTGGATGATTGTGCTGGTCAGTCTCAATGCTTACCTAGTCGGGTTAGACGGCGATCGCCATCCTCGGTTAGCCAATCCTTTTCGGTTTCAATACCTGGGGTTAGTGACCCTGGTCTTTACGCTGGTGTTTGTGCGAGCAACTAATAAGTTTTTTACCTATCCTGCCTTTCAGCCCTTATCCCATCAACTCAGTCACACCGAAATGCTCGATGCCGATATTTTGGCTCAGCTCAAGGATGGTGGTAAATATTGCATTGTGGGCAAGGCACCCAACACCTTTTTTTATAATTCCTATTTCCATCCAGGGCGCAACTATTCTGTTCGGGGAGAATTTACCCTAGATGAGAATTGGATCAAAGAAAAATGTCAGGGCTGGAAAATCATTAGACTTGTCGGGAAATAGGAGAAAATAAGACAAACCTAACAAATTAGCAAGATGCTGAACATTGAACGAGCACTGAATCAAGACCGTCTACTGAGGGCGCTGACGAGTTTGAATCAGAAAGCCTTCAATGCTCTTTTGCCGTCTTTTGAGGAGTTGTATGAGCACGAGAGTCAGCAGTATCCCCGTCAACGGGAGAAGGGGGCAGGACGAAAAGCCAAGCTCAAGGGTGCTCGCGAGAAGCTATTCTACATTAGACCTGTTGGGAAATAGCGGTCAAAATGGCTGAAACTCTCTCATGGACTGACTTTCAAGGATCTTGTCCCGGGATCCCTGAAACGCTTTCAAGGCTTTTTAGGTTTATTTCCCGACAACTCTATTGTTTACACTTAGGGGGCATTCGGGTTGTGGGGTTTGCGATCGCACTCTAACAAGTCGATGAAGCGGACGGTTAAAAGATTTTGGAGGGGTTGCCAAAGCTATCTACCACCGCTTATTTTGGTCATGGGTCTCTGCTGCATGTCTGGTTCTTGATTTGGTTGAGGGAGTATGCCCAGTTGCGACAATCCAGAGATGACACAATGTGATCGTTGCATCCTTAACTTCCTACACCCTTTACCGATGCAGGAAGTTGGCAATGGATTAGGATGTAGCCAGATTCAGCAACTCTTGACACTATTCCTCTTTCGTCAGTCTAGGCAGAAGAATAACAAAATACGTCCCATGAATTCACCAAATACTTTAAGTGATCTAGTTTATTAACCTTGTTGAAAAGCTTAGTTAATTCATCTAAAATATGGGCGAATGGAAATACCTTTAC
>JBGSZT010000170.1:0-62399 GCA_041750255.1 Synechocystis sp. | reverse complement strand
TTTTTCCAAAAGCCCACCCTCTCTACTTTTGCCTAAATTCCTGACCGCTAAACTTGATCGGTTTCAACCTCCTGATACACCATCCTTAGCTGCTTAGGGCAAAGCCTGGTTCCAGTCAAAAACTTAAGACTGTCCAGTTTTGTAAACCATCCACAAAAATTCAAATCACCATGACCGTCACTTTCCCCCAGCCTGAACTTCTTGCCAATGCCAAGCTCAACCAAGAAATTCCCCACACACTCCTAAAGAAGTTAGTCGCCAATGAAATGACTGGCAAACTGACCATTCAAAATCCCTTTGACGAATTTGTCCATTGGCAAATTTATCTCGGCAACGGTAAGATTCATTTTGCCAATAGTGCGGCGGGGTCCTCTGAGCGTTTGAATTATCTACTGGGCAATCATCTTTCCCAGCGTCAAATTGCTCTGCCACCTCAGCTTATCGACGACTATCGCTACCTGTGTGACCTGTGGAAACAGGACTATTTTTCATTTCAGCAAACTCGCTCCATCTTGACGCAGTTCACCCAAGAAGCCCTGGCCCAGATCCTCTCTCTCCCCAAGGCCACCTGTCATTTTGACCCCAAAAGTGGACTAGAGCATTTATTCTTAAACCTTAATCTAGACCAAGCCGTTAGCCCGATCAAACACAAAATTCGCTATTGGTGGGAATTGCGCTCAGAAGTCAACTCTCCCTTTCAACGGCCCCTGGCCGAGGATTGGGATTATGTGCAGCGTTCCCTAACCAAGGCCCACAACCAAGGTAATCATTGGCTACAACGGCTCCACCAGGGGCTTGAAAACCTTCAGTGCCTCTATGGAATTGCAACCCAGACCCAACTGAGTACCCTGAAGCTAGCCATGCTTCTACGTCCTTTGATCAAGACTGGGGAAATTACCATGCTTCCCTACCAAGAAATTCTGACGGACGATCGCCCCTTGGTGGTGTGTATTGATGATCGTCCCGCGATTCAACGTATGGTGCAATATACCCTCGTTGCCAACGGCTACAAAACCATGGCACTAGACGACCCGTTTAAGGCCCTCGCTGTTCTTTTGAGCCAGAAACCTAGTTTGGTATTGATGGATGCCAATATGGCCCAGATGAATGGCTATGAACTCTGTTCCCTCTGCCGTAAGTCCCCGGCCTTGAAGGAGTTGCCAATCATCATGATGACGGAGAAGGATAATTTTGTTGAACGAATAAAATCAAAACTAGCCGGTGCTTCTGGGCAGTTGCCCAAACCCTTTTTGCCCCAGGAGTTGGTTAAGGAAATCCATCGCCACCTGACTCCCGCCCTGCAAGCTTGACCCTCGCGGCAAATATCTCTGGTACGATGGAGAAGTATAAAGAACACACTAACGGTTTTGGGACATGGTAACTATATGAGCAACAGCCCGAAAACTAAACAATTACTGAAAATCCTCATTGGTGCCGCCTGGATTGATGGCATTATCCAGCCCGAAGAACGTCTCTATTTAAAACGACGGGCGGAAGAACTTGAATTATCCGAAGACCCAGACCTGAAGTTTTTGTTGGCAGAACTCAAGCCGGTTCCGGCCTCCGACTGTTACCAATGGTTGCGTGATTATTTAGGCGGTCATCCCCAACCGGCCGACTACCAAGATTTAGTCGAAGCCATTAGTGGGTTGCTTTATAGCGATAATGATATCCAAATCCAGGAAGCAAAATTATTGACCACTCTCCAGACCCTGGAGCCCACCGCCGAAGGCCATAAGACCTCCTTGGATAAAGTCTTGGGCTACATTCAAAAAATTTATCGCAAAGCGGTGAGCCAAGCAGGCTAAGTATTTTCCACAAAAATAAAGCTCTAACCGTGCTCTCCATCGCCAATAATAGGAATAATGACTCCGATCTCATAATGACGTTACCGGAGTCTCAAGGTTTTGTTGTTGTTTGGAGTTGATGGATGTCATTCATGACCTTTGGATTGCTCGTACTGGGGCTTATTTTGCTGGTAGTCGGGGCGGAAGTTTTGGTTCGGGGAGCGTCTCGCATTGCCTTTATGTTTGGGCTATCCCCCCTCATCATTGGTTTAACCATTGTTGCCTACGGCACTAGTTCTCCGGAGTTGGTAGTGAGTATCCAGTCTGTTCTCAATGGTCAATCGGATATTTCCCTAGGCAATGTCGTTGGTAGCAATATTTTTAACGTACTGCTTATTCTCGGTATTTCCTCCCTGGTGACTCCGTTAGTAGTCGCTCAGCAATTGATTCGACTCGATGTTCCGATTTTAATTGGGGTCTCAGGCTTGCTCTGGATGTTTGGAGCCGATGGAACGATTAGTCGGGTGGATGGAGCCATTTTGGCAACGGGGGCAATCCTCTATACTGGGTTCTTGATTTTTCAAAGTAAAAAAGAACGAGACCCGGCGGTGCAAGACGAGTACGATCAAGAATATGGCAAACCGGTTACTCGCTCTTGGCAACAGATCGTCATACAAATTAGCTATATCCTCGGTGGATTGGTTTTGCTGGTCATTGGCTCCCGGTGGCTAGTAGAAAGTGCGATTACCATTGCCCGCGGTCTGGGAATAAATGAATTAGTCATCGGCTTGACCCTCGTGGCGGCGGGGACCTCTTTGCCCGAATTAGCAACGTCAGTGGTGGCAAGTTATCGGGGAGAACGGGATATTGCGGTGGGCAATGTGATCGGCAGTAATATTTTTAATATTTTGGCGGTGTTGGGCATTGCCGCCGTCGTCTCTCCCCAGGGCATTGCGGTATCTCCTGCGGCGCTACATTTCGATATGCCCGTCATGTTTGCGGTGGCGGTGGTCTGTTTGCCGGTATTTATTACGGGACGGTTGATTTCCCGTTGGGAAGGGCTGTTATTTTTGGCCTATTATCTTGCCTACGCCAGTTATCTCGTACTAAATGCCATGCAGCATCAAGGATTGGATCTTTTTAATAATATTTTATTAATGGTGGTGATACCAGCGACGGCGATCGTCCTGGGGCTGTCGTTAATGCCCTTTGGGCGCAAGTCCCACCATGGCTAAACCCAAGACTCGCTATATCTGCAATGCTTGCGGGGCAGAGTTTCCCCAATGGTTGGGCAAGTGTTCTGCCTGTAGTACCTACGATAGTCTGCAGGAGCAATTGATTTCGGTTAGTGCCAATCCAGCCCATAGTCGTCATTTGGGTAGTGATAAACGGCGATCGCCCAATAAACTGGGGTCAGAGCCGACGGCTCAAAATGCCCTCAAATTTTCTCAAATTAGGGACGAAGACCAGGGACGCTTTGCCTCCGGCTATGGCGAACTGGACCGGGTACTGGGGGGCGGCATTGTGCCGGGAGCTTTGATGCTGATTGGGGGAGACCCTGGCATTGGCAAATCGACCTTGATGTTGCAAGTGGCTGTAGCCCTGGCGACTCGCCTGCCTCGCATTCTCTACATTTCGGCGGAGGAATCCGGGCAACAGATCAAATTACGAGCGACTCGGCTGGGGGTGACCCAACCCACCCAACCTAGCGCCGGGGCAGCTCCGACGAACTCACCCACGGATAATCGGCTTTTTATCTTGCCGGAGACTAATTTAGACGACATTTTGCGGGAATTAGAGGTGCTTCAGCCCCAGGTTGCCGTAATTGATAGTATCCAAAATCTTTATTTTCCGGCCTTGACCTCAGCTCCGGGTTCGGTGGCCCAGGTGCGGGAATGTACAGGGATTTTGATGCGGGTAGCTAAGCAAAACAATATTAGTCTGTTTATTGTCGGTCATGTCACCAAGGAAGGGGCGATCGCCGGGCCGAAGGTATTAGAGCATTTGGTCGATACCGTTTTATATTTCCAAGGCGATCGCTATGCGTCCCACCGCCTCCTGCGCTCGGTCAAAAATCGTTTTGGCGCCACCCATGAGATTGGTATTTTTGAAATGGTGCAGGAGGGATTACAGGAAGTTGCCAATCCCTCGGAACTGTTTTTGGGCAATCGAGAGGAACCCACCTCCGGCACCACAACGACGGTGGCCTGCGAAGGAACTCGCCCGCTGGTGGTGGAATTACAGGCTCTGGTCAGTCCCACCAGTTATCCTTCACCGCGACGCTCTACCACTGGGGTAGACTACAATCGACTGCAACAAATCCTGGCCGTCCTCGAAAAAAAAGTGGGCATTCCCCTCTCTAAACTCGATGCCTATGTCTCCGCCGCAGGGGGACTAGACGTGGAAGAACCCGCCGCTGACTTGGCCATGGCGATCGCCCTAGTGGCCAGTTTTCGAGACAAAATTGTTGACCCGCAGACCATTATCCTGGGGGAAATTGGGCTAGGGGGTCAAATTCGTTCAGTGTCTCACCTAGACCTGCGCCTCAAAGAAGCGGCTAAATTAGGCTTCAAACGAGCGATTATTCCCAAGGGACAGGCGGAAAACCACAAACTCGGTATTAAACTGATGGCGGTGGGTAAAATCTTTGAGGCGATCGTGGCCGCCTTGCCGCCCCCAACCCCCAACACTGAGGATTAATTTTCTATGAAATGGCACGCAGAGAGCAAAATCTTGATTCAAGGAGTTCACCATCCCCAGGGCGAACGCTATGTTAAGCAAATGCAACAAAGCGGCACTCAGTTGGTGGCGGGGGTCAGTGGTGGCCATGGCGGGGAAACCCTCGTCGGCATTCCCATTTTTGACCTAGTGGAAGAAGCCGTTCATCGCCACGGGCCCGTGGATATTGCTTTGATCCTTAACCCACCCTATCGCGTGCTAGATGCCTGCCTAGAGGCGATCGCCGCTGGCATCCAACAGTTGGTGATTGTTTCAGCCGGAGTGCCTCCCCTCGATATGGTGACCTTACTCAGTCGAGCCGAAGAAACCCAAACCCTGATTTTGGGATCGGGAAGCCAAGGGCTGATGGTGCCGGGGCAATTTTTGCTGGGAACCTTTGACCCCAGTTGTTATCAACCCGGGCCGGTGGGGATTATTAGTCGTTGTGACCGTCTCACCGATGATATTGCCCTGCAATTGAGTCAAGCCGGACTAGGACAATCTTTAGTGATTAGCCTCGGCACCGACCGACTGATGGGGTCTAATTTTGAGCAATGGTTACAAACCTTAGAAGAAGACGACCAAACCCAGGCGATCGTGCTTCTGGGGCAACCCAATCGCCATGATGAAGTCCAGGCGGCCCACTACATCGCGGCGGCGATCGAAAAACCCGTGGTCGCCTATCTGGCGGGACGTTACCTCAAGCTCAATCAACAATTTGGCGATTCTTTGAGCATTATCGCCAACCAACTGTCCCACACCATTCCCTCTGGCCCCAGTGTCGAGCAAACCCTCGTTGCCTTTGAAAAAGCCCAAATTCCCGTGGCTCTCCACCCCTGGGACATTAGTCAACAGATCCAGGCGATGCTAAAGCTTGGATTTAATGAAGGTGACTAATTGAGAAAGTTGTTTCTTCAGGGTCTCGATCTCTCCAGACATGTGGGCCACTTGTTTTCTCAAGCTAGCGAGTTCTGAGGCCAGCCCATGACTATCCCCCGCGACAGCCGCAACGCCAGCACTAGAGGCGACAGGCCTGGGATGTTTTTTGGCTTTGATCATCGCTTCTTTGATCGCCGCCACCAGGTCTTTTTGCTCAAAGGGCTTTTCGACAAAGGCAAAATATTCAAAGGGTTCAGAAAGTTTTTCTAACACTTCTTCCTTACGCCCAGACATTAACACAAGGGGAATTGACTTAAAGTTATAGTCTTTTTGGACTTCTTGAAACACTTCCCAGCCGCTCATTTTGGGTAGAAGAAAGTCCAGCATAATCAGGTTGGGGCGTTCACTGCGAATCATGTTATAGCCCTCTAATCCGTCCTTGGCTTCTAACACTTCAAAGTTTCCCTGGGGTAACATATCTCGAACCCGCATGCGAATTACTTTGCTGTCGTCGATGACTAAAATTTTGTGAGCTGACACAATTCTTTCTCCTTAATCTCTGCGCGAGGTCGAGTAGCAATGGCTGTGGACTAAATTTTAGCGGATACCGATACCGATAGCTAACTCACTCTCTATTCTTTCCGAAAACGGCAACAAATAGCCATCGAATTGAGTCTCCTGCGGCTTCGCCTAGGGCTCTAAAATTTCCACCGTGGGTTCAATCAATCGCTTGGGAACGGCGATCGCCGGTTTTGCTAGCTCAGGTAACGCGACTAATTCCCGTTCCTTTTGGCTGAGGGTCTTGGGCAAGAGCATCGGTAATGGCTCATTTTCATCCAACCAGTAGGACGCCACCGGCAGGGTATGTTCTAAATCTTCGAGCAAACGAGGGATAATCATCACCGAATGTAACTCACCAATGCGCTCCGCCTCCTGCATCCCGGCTTCGATCGCCACGGCGACATTGGCCACCGACCCGCGCACAATAGCAGTACAAAGCCCATCACCGATGGTTTCGTAGGACGCCAATTGCACATCCGCAGATTTGAGCATGGCGTCGGCCGCCCCAACCATGGCCGGAAAGCCTCGGGTTTCGAGCAAGCCAATAGAACGATTACTGAGGCGACTATAGCCCCGCTGTTGTTGGGCAATTTCGACTAAATGACTGCCAATGGGAAAAATTGCCTCCAGGTTGGGCATGGGTCGGGGAATCACCAGTTTGGAGATGAGTTGCCCGAATTGGGCCGCTGTCCTCGCGCCTTCTTCCACGGCCAAGCGTACATCCGCCACCTTGCCCCGTACCACCGCTGTACAGTGACCACTGCCAATTTTTTCGTAGCCGACCAGGATCACCTGGGCCGACTTCAGCATCATATCGGCGGTACCTACGATCGCCGGAAAACTGTGGGTAGAGACTAGCCCCAGGGCACTGTCACTAAAATGATAGTGAGTCCGTTCGGATTGGTCCTTGGGGATGGACGGGCGGGAAAGTGGGGCTCTGGACATGGACAGCTTCCTGATGCGCTCGGGGTAGAGGGGCAAGTGCGCGCAGGCCCCTAAATTTTCTGGGTTCACAATCTTCAGTCTATCTCACCCACCGGAGCGGCGGTGCTCCCCCCTCGCTAGCCATCGGTTTTGACCGAGCGCTTACGAGTTGTGGTTTTTTTAGTCGTAGTTTTAGCAGTGCTAGACCGTGACCCCGTGGATTTTTTCCGTTTACTGGTGCCCGCTTTTTCGGCCAATAGGGGCAGGGCCTTGTCTAGGGTCATGGTTTCGATGGTTTCCCCCTCCGGTAATCCGGCATTGACCTTACCGTGCTTGACATAATTGCCGTAGGGGCCACTATAAATATTGACCGGCTCTTGATCCTCCGGGTGTACCCCTAATTCCTTGAGGGGAGTTTTAGCGCCCCTTGCTCCGCCCCGGCCCCGTTTGGGTTCTGCTAATAATTGCAAAGCCCGCTCTAGACTGACGCTCAAAACATCATCCTCGGCCTTGAGGGAGCGATAATCCTTGCCAATCTTGCCCTGGTCATGGACTACGTAGGGGCCAAAACGGCCTAAACTAGCTTGCACCTTGGCCCCCGTTTCTGGGTGTTCCCCCAAGGTACGGGGGAGGGAAAGTAAGCCCACGGCAATTTCCAAGGTTAGGTCTTCGAGCTTCATGCCCTTGGGGAGGGAGGCCCGCTTGGGTTTTTTGTTGGTTTCGGTGGCTTCTCCGAGTTGAACGTAGGGGCCATAGGTGCCAATGAGCCGATAAATCGCTTCTCCGGTGTCGGGATGAAGCCCAACTTTGTCAGGACCTTCGGTTTTTTGTTTGAGCAGTATGGCCACTTGGTCGGGGCTGAGATCCGCTGGGGTGAGGTCGCTAGGGATAGAGGCGGTGACGGTTTCTTCCCCCTGGGGAATTTCGATGTAGGGGCCAAATTTGCCGATTTTTACCCGAGCGTCTAGATTTTCGAGTTGGATCGCCTTGGCGGTACTGGGGTCAATCTGAGCTTCGCGGACTTTGACCTGGTGCTCTAATCCGGCTTCTCCTAAATAAAATTTTTGTAGGTAGGGGAGCCAATTGGTTGTGCCCGTAGCAATTTCATCTAGGGTTTGCTCCATGCGGGAGGTAAAACCTGTGTCTACTAGGTCGGGAAAATGGGATTCCAGTAGAGTAACCACGGCAAAGGCGGTAAAGGTGGGAACCAGGGCCTTGCCGCGCATTTGGGCGTAACCCCGGTCCATGATGGTGCCAATAATACTGGCATAGGTACTGGGGCGACCCACCCCTTCACTTTCTAGGGTTTTGACCAGGGAGGCTTCTGTAAAACGAGCCGGGGGCTGGGTTTCGTGGCCGACCTCTTCAATGCTTTGACAATCCGGGCGATCGCCGACTTTGAGGGGAGGTAAGATTACTTCTTGGTTTTCGATCGCCGCATCGGGGTCATCGGAGCCTTCAACGTAGGCGCGGAAAAAACCAGAAAAATCAATGCGTTTGCCGGCAGAGCGAAACTCGGCATCCTCTACCTTAAGGGTGACACTGAGTTGGGTGACGCGGGCATCGGCCATTTGGCAGGCTACGGTGCGTTTCCAAATCAGGTCATAGAGGGCCAACTCTTGACCCGATAATCCGGTTTGGTTGGGAATACGAAACTCTGTCCCGGCGGGACGAATGGCTTCGTGGGCTTCCTGGGCACCTTTACTTTTGGTGGTGTATTGTTTGGGGCTTGGACTCAAATACTCTTTGCCATACATTTGCTCGACACAATGGCGGGAGGCGGCGATCGCCTGGTCAGAAAGATGCACCGAATCCGTCCGCATGTAGGTAATAAAACCTTCTTCGTAGAGTTTTTGGGCGGTTCGCATCGTATCCCGCGCTGAAATGCCTAATTTACGGTTAGATTCCTGTTGCAGGGTCGAAGTCGTGAAGGGCGGCGAGGGTTTGCGAATGGTGGGTTTTTCTTCGGTGTTGGTTACCTGCCAAGGTTTACCGATTAGTCGCTCCTTTAAGGCGATCGCCTGGGCCTGATTAAGAACAACCACGGTTTTACCGGGGAGTAACTGCCCCGTTTTGTCATCAAAATCGGCTCCAAGGGCGAGTTTTTCCCCTGCTAGAGCGATGAGTTTGGCCTCAAAGGGACTTTTAGCCTGTTCTAGCTGTGCCTTTAAGTCCCAATAACTGGCTTGTTTGAAGGCTCGCCGTTCCCGTTCCCGTTGAACCAGTAACCGGACTGCCACCGATTGTACCCGTCCCGCCGAGAGTCCCCAGGCGATTTTTTTCCAGAGCAAGGGCGAGAGGGTATACCCCACCAGGCGATCAAGGATACGCCGTGTTTCCTGGGCGTGAACGAGGTTTTCGTCAATATCACGGCAATTTTTCAGCGCTTTTTGAATGGCTTCCTTGGTGATTTCATGGAAAACCATACGCTTGATGGGAACCTTGGGGGCCAAAAGCTGGAGCAAATGCCAACTAATACTTTCGCCCTCGCGGTCTTCGTCCGTCGCTAGAATTACTTCATCGGCTTGCTTCAGCGCCGCCTGCAATTCCTTAACAATTTTCTTTTTACTTTTGGGAATGACATAAAGAGGCTCAAACTCATTTTCGACATTCACCCCCAAATTGGCCCAGCGCTTATCTTTATAACTCGCTGGAATTTCCTCCGCTGAGGCTGGTAGGTCACGGACATGACCCATGGAGGCTTCTACCCGATAGTCCTTGGGGAGGTAATTGCGGATAGTCCGGGCTTTGGTAGGAGATTCAACGATAACAAGTTTGGACATGGGTTCGGCGTCGCCCCAGAGCGATAAAATTCAGGTGAGCAGTAATCCTAAGACGAGGATGTTTCCCATGATGCGGTGCCGAATCAAGATCTGCACCCGTCCTCAACGGATCACCTCATTAATGATAGTAAAGACCTTTGGCTGGTTTTTGACAAGTTTTCTGTCTTTTGTCAAGTCAAGTCGTTTGATCTAGAGGACTCGGAGAATGGAGAGACTCCAAGGCCGCTAAAATCTCATCAAAGTTGAATCCTAGGACAAGGGCCTTGAGTTTTTGGCGGAGGTCTTCTTGCTCGGCCGGTATATCCATGATCAATTGAAGGATGTGGTTGCGGTCGATCGCCAGAGCGGCTTGATTAACTTGCGCTCTCCATTCCTTGGGCATCATAGCCAAATCTGGGGGAGTTAGAGCGTTTGAAGACGGGGCAGGGGCATCCCTGGGGGAGAACCAATCTAAAAATTCCCCACGACGAGAGTCGTCTAGCGAAATGCGAACGGGGATAGAAAAATAAAATTTAGACCCGGACGGTTCCATCGCCACAAAATTTAAATCCCCTCCCAACAGTGTTACAAATTGTGAACTAATGCTGAGGCCCAATCCCGTTCCCGATGGCATGGTTCGACCCGCATGGGTTTGCATAAAGGGTGTGAAAAGACTTTTTTGATCCTCGGTCGAGATGCCAATACCCGTATCTTCAACGGCGATCGCCAACTGCGCCGCATTTCCCGGCAGAACCTGACAATGTACGTTGACGCTGATCTGACCGTGGTTCGTAAATTTCACGGCATTACTGAGGAGATTGATCACCACTTGTCGCAACTTATTTTCATCGGTTTCAATCAAAGCTGGAAGATTCCGAGCCAGGTTGAAAATCAACTTAATCTCTTTTTCTTGGCAGGGTAATGTAAAAATATCACGGCAAGTAGCAATCAGTTGGGTGAGGGAAAAAATTCGTGGATTGAGGGTTTCTTTGCCCGCCTCAATTTTCGACATTTCTAGAACATCATTGATCAAGGTCAATAGATGCTGTCCGCTTTGATTAATAAGCTTAATAAATTCCTGTTGCTGCTGGCTTAAAAGTGGCTCGCGTTCCAATAATTGAGAGAAGCCTAAAATGATATTTAAAGGAGTCCGCAGTTCATGACTCATTTTTGCTAGGAAAACACTTTTAGCTTCATTGGCGGCCTCGGCGGCTTCCTTGGCCTGTTGTAAATCATTTTGGTAATGTTGTCGCTCTAATTCTGTGCCAGCCCGCGCCGCAAAAATACGTAAAATAGCTTCTCGATGCAGGCTAGAGACCATGGGTTTGGTATCAATCACTGCCAAATGACCGATGGTTTTTCCCTCAATATTTGTCAGTGGAATCCCTAAATAGCTCTCGGCGGCCAATAACCGCAAAATATGATCATTTTCAAACTGTGAAATGACATTTTTTTCAATGAAAATAGTTTCTCCCTGTAATACCTCCGCGCAGGGAGTGCCAGGACAAGTATATACCTGATTTCTTTCTAATTGATCTGTGCCATGCACCGCCAAGACCCTGAAACTAGATTGCTCTAGATCACAAATTTCTGTCACTAGGGTATAGCTAACTGGCAGGACTTGAGCCAAAGATTCTGTACAGGATTGAAAAAAGTCATAGCCCGTTTTTCGCGCCGTTCCTTCCATGATCAATTGCACTTCTGCCCGTTGATAGTGGCTAATATCAATGCCAACAGATAATAGTTCTATTAATTCTCCCGCCGCATCAAAAATTGGTTGATTAGACCAGGTAATCCAACGGCGATCGCCATTTTTACAAAGATTTTCATTCTCATTAAGTAAATATTGACCGGGGTTATCGCGTATATCCTTCATCAATTGAGCGAGATTTCGCCCCGATGTTTCCGTTTGCGGAACTATTGTACCAATCACACTATTGCCAATTAATTCCTCTGGGGTAAAGCCAAATAAGCGACAGCCGTAGGAATTGATAAAATGAATTATCCCCCCGGGGTTCCACCGTAAAATAATGGCATTGGCGGACTCAACGATCGCCTGATAATCCTTTAATTCAATGGACAAGGTCTCGCCAACGGGGGTAATCATATTCATTAATTTTTGCAACATTAAAAGTGGAATACCCCCGAATTATCCTCCCTTGGCAAAACTGCCCATGACCAGGGCAGATAGTAAAAGACCGGGAATCAAAAGCACAATTAGCATAATCAATTGGTCGCTGGTCATGGTTGCCGTTATCTCCATAGAATCAAAAATTTCTTCCTTAACCATAGCGAAAACTGAGCCCGATGCAACCCCCTTGCCTCGGCTCCGGCTCCACGGACTGCTATTATCGTCATTAGAAAAATTAGTCTAATCCATGAGCCAAGCCCAAGTTATTGGTATTGATCTAGGGGGCACAGCGATCAAATTGGGTCGTTTTTTGCGCGATGGCACCTGTGTCGCGTCCTTTTCGGTGCCGACACCCCAGCCCGCCTTGCCCCAGGCCGTTCTTGCGACCTTGATTGATGCGATTAAGCGTCTTAAAACCCCCGATTGCCTCGCCATTGGCGTGGGAACCCCCGGGCCCATAGACCCCCAAGGACGGATTGCCAAATTAGCGATTAATCTCCCCCATTGGCAGGAAATCCCGTTAGCGGATTGGTTAGAAGCGGCGATCACCTTGCCGGTGATTTTAGAAAATGATGCTAACTGTGCCGGACTAGGGGAGGCGTGGCAGGGAGCCGGGCGATATTTTCAGGATTTTATGTTACTGACCTTGGGCACTGGGGTCGGAGGAGCCATTTTTTTCAATGGGGAATTGTATGGGGGCCGGGGGGGAGCCGCCGGAGAACTGGGATTAATGAGCATCAATTATCAAGGCCCGGACTGCCATAGTGGTAACTATGGCTCCTTAGAACAACATGTTTCTGCCCAGGCGATTCAGCGCGAAACGGGCAAAAGTGGGGCTGAACTTGCTCAATTGGCCGCAAAGGGCATACCTGAGGCGATCGCCTATTGGGAAACCTACGGACAATTATTAGGAATTGGCATTGCCAATTTGTTGTATATTCTCACCCCCCAGGCAGTGATTTTAGGAGGGGGCATTAGTGCTAGCGCCGACTATTTTTTACCGACTCTAGAGGCGGAAATTAAAGCACGGGTGCTGACTCCTAGCCGCGAATCTCTCACGATTGTGGTAGCAGAATTGGGCAATAGGGCCGGGATGCTGGGGGCCGCTCGCTTGGCCTGGCAAAAGAAGTATAGCCAATTAGAATAGCTTTAAGACTAACAAGAACTGCGGATAACTTAGTTTTAGCCAAGGAGAACGTTTCGTTCTGGCTTAAAACAGCTATAAACTATAAACTCAAATTCACCCTCTTATAAAGGGGGATTTAGGTTCAATCCCCCCTAAAACCTAAAAAAAGGGGGAGACAGAATGGAGAGTTAGACTAGCTTTCCAGCAAGTTTTTGTTCTAGCCACCCGATCACCTGTTGTCCCAAACGAACATCATTGAGGCGATCAATTTCTCGAACCCCCGTGGGACTGGTGACATTGACCTCGGTCAGGTAGCCACCGATCACATCTAACCCGACAAAATAAAGTTTATCTTGCGCTAACTTGGGCCCAACCAAGGCGCAAATTTCTTGATCTCGGGCAGTTAGGTCTGTTTTTTCGACTCTGCCCCCCACCGCCATATTGCCCCGAAACTCTTTGCCAGTGGGAACGCGATTGATAGCACCGATGGGCGTTCCGTCCAGCATAATAATGCGTTTATCCCCATCCTTTGCCTCGGGTAAAAAGCGTTGGATCATCACCGGCTCGCGGCCGTGCAAAGTACTGACTTCAATGATGGAATTAAAATTCCGATCGCCAGGCTCTAAAAATAAAATCCCTTCTCCCGCCTTGCCACCGAGGGGCTTAAGCACAGCGGCCCCGTGTTTTTCAACAAAGGTGCGAATCAAATTCTTATCCAGACTGACCAAGGTTTCTGGCATTACCCCATAGAACTGGAGGGTGTACATTTTTTCATTAGCTTCACGCAGTCCCTGGGGAGCATTGACCACAATGGTTTTTTGCGGGTCGATCAACTCCAAAATATAGGTGGCATAAAGATACTGCACTGTCACGGGGGGGTCTTTTCGCATAAAGACAGCCGCCATGGTTTCTAGACTTTGCCATTGCCCCTCACCCAGGTTAAACCAATCACGGGTAGCAATCCATCGCCCCTCCACCAACTCCACAGGGGTTAACGTTAGAGGTCGGAGGTAAGCCCAGGCCTGACCCTCAATCACGCTCAATTGATGGATTTCGGTCACAAAGACTTGATGCCCTAATTCCTGGGCGGCTTCCATAATGGCGACGGTGCTATCATGCCCCGGGTCAAGGCGAGCAATGGGGTCGAGGATAAAGGCGAGTTTCATTAATTTTCCTTTGGGCTCTTGGGACTATGCGCTGGGGGCTAATAAACTGTCTAGTTCACCCTGGGATTCGAGTTTGTAGAGTTCATTGCAACCGCCGATGTGTTGGTCATTGATAAAAATTTGAGGAACACTGCTATGACCATGGGCTCGCTCGGCCATGGCTTGCTTCGCTTGGCGATCGCCATCAATGGCATATTCGGTGAAGGTTACTCCTTTTTTATTCAAAAGTCCCTTTGCACGAATACAGAAGGGACAGGTCCTCCAGGTGTAAATTTCAACGTTGGGAGTCATGGTGAAACTATAAAGATTTGTATCTTTTTTATTGTAATCCACGGGCGTTGATCGGGGTCAAAACTGCCCTACTGTCGTCGCCACCAAGTAAAGACCGCCAAACCCAAGCCCACCAGCGGAACGACGATCCAGGACAACCAGCCGACAAGACTGGCTTGCAGGGGAGTCAGATTTAAGCGGCGATTGGTGGGTTCTTTAGGTCGAATCGAGAGGGGTTGTTCATCTTGATTTGCCAACCACTGTACTGAATTCAAAAAAATGTCGCCATTGAGTTGTTCATTAAACCATTCATTGGTGGCAAATAAGGCATTGCCAATCACCACCAATTTGGCTGGCTTGAGATCCTTGGGCCTTGGGGTTGGATCCGGGCTAGGGGAAGGACTCGGAGAAACATCTGGGCTCGGACTAACGGTGGGGGATGGTAATGGAGTGCGTTCTAGGGCAATACCCAAATCAAAGGGGCCCCGCAGATCCACCGTCGGGTCGTACTCTAGCTCTTGAGTAAGTTCTGTTTTTGCCAACATATTTTCCGAGGCTTCTAGCAGGGTCACCGCCGTGACTCCTTGGGTTTTAACGGTAGCAATGGGGCGAGACAGCGGAAAAATAGAAATGCCGTTGTTGAAGTCTCGGGTGATGGGGTGTTCGCCATAGCGGGTAACAATCGGGGCGGCCGGGCCAAGTCCGAGCATTTGTCCTGCACCAGATACATCCACCACAATCCGGCGATCGAGGGTTGCTCCCCAATTTTTCAGCCAAGGGTCAAGACCGGCATCAATCTCTGCGCCCACCATCACCAGCACCTCTCCTCCCTGGTCTTGGTAGCGGCTCAAAGCCGCCACTTCCGCTTTTAATAACGCCCGTTGGGGTCCGGCCAGGACAATGACATCTGCATCCTCTGGAATTGTTGCTTTTTCAGCCAAATTAAGGGGATTAACCTTAAATCCTTTACTTTCTAAGCCAGCCACGGCTCCAGATAACCCCTCTTTGCTGGTGTTGAGGGCCGATTCCCCATGACCCTGCAAAAAATAAACACTAGAGGTTTGAGTCTGGCGAATTTTTTCAATGGCATTAGTCAGTTTGATTTCGGATAAAGGCTCCCGTTGATTGAAATTAATTAAGGTTTGTACGAGTTGTTTTTTATCACCATATTCAATAAAAACATCCCCTTGGGAATTAACCTTAAATTCTTTGACTAGATTAGGCTTTTGATCCGGGTCAACAAATTCAAAGCTAAATTGATTACTGTAACGTTGATAATTTTTTAATAACTCTTTATCTCGATTATTGGGGCTACTATCAAAGACCCAAATTTTGACTGGATTTTCCAGGCTTTTGACTAAGGCCTGACTTTGGCTAAACAGGGTAAACTGTTGATTTTCAGTTAAGTCGAAGGTGACAGAATAACGAAAGGCAAATAAATTGACCACGGCGACAATGATCAACAGGGCTACTGTTGTTAATAAAGCATTAGTTCCGGCTTGGGTAGAGCGTCGAGATAGCAGGGGATTGGCAATGAGGACGGAGGCGATCATCCAGCCCCCTAGGAGCATAGACCCCATGGCGATCGCCAGTAAATAGAGAGAACGCCATTGCCCCGTAGTGACACCCGCAACGCTCCCAGCTACTAGCAGAAAAATCGCTGGCAAATAGAGATATTTCCAATAGGTTTTAATCAGATTAGTAATTGAAGAAATGTGCATAAAAATAAGATTTAATCTATGGACTCTAATTTAAGACCGTTGGAAACGAAGGGTTTCAATGGACTGGGCGGTCAAAAATACACCCAGGAAAATATAGGTAAAAAATAGCACTAATCCTTGACTTTTGATAAGGCCATTAACCAAATCATTGTAGTGCTGAAAAAGAGAAAGATAAGACAAAATATCACCCGCTATCCCCCCTAGGCGTTGGGCAATTACATCCATAATCCACAGCATTAAAATCAAAACAAAACTTAAAATGTAGGCAATAATTGAACTTTCTGTGAGGGATGAAATAAACATTCCCAAGGAAAGTACCGCCGCCGCCACCAGCATGACTGCCAAGTTGGCCGTCAGAATTAGATTTAAAGGGAAAACGGGACTCGCCGCTGAAAATATGATCGCCTGATAAATCCAGAGAGGGAACATGATAGCAGAAAAAAACGTTAAAACACCGAGTAATTTGCCCACTGCAATCACCCAATTAGTCAGGGGTGAAGTCGCCAGTAATTCTAAAGTTCCCTGCTTGCGTTCTTCGGCGTATAATCCCATGGAAAGCGCGGGTAACAGCACTAATATCAAGGAAATAATGACACCTAAATAGCTAGTTAAAAATTCACTGGGAATATCTACCGCTGTATTTGTCCCCGATTGGCGGATAAATTCAGCATTTTGGATAATACCATCAAGAATAATGCCGAAAAACACACCGGAAATAAGCCAAAAAACCGCCGCAACTACGTAGGCAAAGGGTGAGGCAAAATAGCTTAGTAATTCCTTACGGAAGATGGCTATTACATTGGCGAAAATAATCATAAAAATTAACCTATGGGGGCTATATCGCATTTTTTAGAGTTTTGGGCTTATCCCTTTCCAAGGGGAACTCAGTCTTCCGCTGACTCTGAGGCAATGTCGTCTAAGGTTTCATCGCTATCGACCTGGGTCAACTCTTCGGTGGTAATCAAATTCAAGAAGGCATCTTCTAGGGTCGGCCGACTGCGGCGCATTTCCCACAATTCAAACCCTTGATAAATAAGTGCCGCCGCAATATCCTTGCCGACTTCTTGCTCGGCACTGGTGGTGATTGTTACTGGGTAGCGGGATGAGGGGTCTTCGGTATCGTGAATTTCAATCTGCTGAATACTATTGATGTTTTCTAAGCTGGACTGAAGCCGCTGGCGATCGCCATTAAGTTCGAGTTCATAGTGAATACTGGCACTCAAATCGCTTAAAAGTCTATCGGGAGTATTGGTGGCGACAATACGGCCCTGGTTAATGATGGCCACCCGGTCACAGGTCATACTTACTTCCGGCAGGATATGGGTCGAAAGAATAATCGTATGCTGTTGGGCCAGGCTTTTAATCAGATGACGTACTTCGATAATTTGCTTGGGGTCTAAGCCCACGGTCGGTTCATCCAAAATAATCACGGGAGGGTCATGGACGATGGCCTGGGCAATGCCCACTCGTTGTTTATAGCCCTTAGATAATTTGCGAATTAAAATCTGACGCTTATTACTGAGTTGACAGCGTTCGATCGCCGAATTGACCCGCCCCTGGCGATCACCCGCGGGAATGCCCTTGATACTAGCCACAAAATGCAAAAAACTCTGCACCGTCATATCCGGGTAAAGGGGAGGATGTTCCGGCAAATAGCCAATGCGTCGGCGAACCTCCAGGGACTGCTCATGGACATCAAAGCCGTCAACGCGAGCGGTTCCAGTGGTCGCTGGAATATAGCCCGCCAAGATTCGCATGGTGGTGGTTTTACCTGCGCCGTTGGGGCCCAAAAAACCTAAAATCTCTCCGGTTTCCACCCGAAAGTCCACATCTTGAATGGCGGCGGTGGAGCCGTAGAGCTTGCTCAGGTGTTCAACTTCGATCATGATTCAGACTCTAATAAGGGCGGATCCGCGAGGGGAGACTCATCTACCACGGTGATTTGCTCCAGGGGAGGGGAACCAATTTGAATATTTTGAACTAGGGGTAAGCCGATTCCCTTTTCGTAATTAGAGGCGATCGCCAAAAAAGCCCCTCCCAAGACATAGAGCGGTAAGGGCAGAATTACGCCCCGCAACCATTGAAAAAATTCAACGCCAACAAATAAAACAAGGATAGTTACGATCAAAAATGGCATCACTACCTACACAATTCCCCACAAAAACAAAATCCCCCTGAGCTAGGGGGAACCATCACTCCCCCAACGGGAGAAAATCGCCTAAACCGCCGCCGGTACTTTGGCGCTGGCTGTGAGTTGTTCGTACACCTCGCGCATCTTTAAGCCCACCAAAACTTGGAAAAGTCCGGTGCCATTTTCAGAACCAGGATACTCTTTGTGTTTTAGTAAGAGTTCTGTCATCTCGCCATAGTACTTAGTACCAGTCTTGCTCAGATGACTTTCAAGGTAAATCATTTCCTCTAGATTATCGAACTTACCATCGACTTCTAAGATAGAAACTTCGTTACCCATAAAACCGTCTGGTCCATAGTACATCTTGATGCCAGGGTAAGTACAAGTCAGTTTACGGCCACAGGGACGCCAGTCAATGGTAGACCCTTCATCAAAAAGATAGGCGGGCTCAAAGAATTGAACACCTTCCTTTTGGACAAGGCGAACGCGCAATAATTTACTTTCGGGGTCATTCAGTAATTGGGTTGGTAGTACTTGAATCACCACATCGGCATACTGCTTTTGAGGTTCGATATAGGCCGTGAAATCAGGTTTGCGGGCATTGATCGACGCCAAAATATCTTCGTAGGTATGGCCCCGTTCCGCCATATCCCGCTGGATTTTCCAGTTGATTTTGACTTCATCACTGATGTCAAGATAAACCCCAAAATCGATTAAATCCCTTACTCTCTCGTCATAAAGGGGATGTAGCCCTTCCACGACAACAACTTTATTCGGTTCGATTTTTTCGGGTGGGTCAATCATGCCGGTCTCATGATTGTAAATCGGTTTCATGATCGACTGACCACTCTTGAGCACCTTGATTTGCTCATACATCAGGTCAAAGTTATTGGCTTTTGGGTCCAACGCCGTTACCCCTGCGGCTTTTCTCCCCTGACGGTCGAGACTATGATAATCATCTAGACAGATCACCGTCATAAACTCTTCGCCAAATAAGTCTATTAAGCGACGTAAAAATGTTGATTTACCACAACCGGAATCTCCGGCAACACCAATAAGAACCACGCGGTCTAGCTGAGTGGTCATAACTTCCCTCTATAATTCAAAACTGATTGTTAACCCGGTTTCCATTGAAAACAAACTCTCTCAAGTAAATAAAGACATAGAGATAACCCTGAGCCTATGGGCTACGTTCTCTCTTGTCAAGATCCACACATATGCATCCGGGTAAAATTTACTTAGAGCATTCATATGTCAATCTTGCAACTCAATACCCGAAAGAGATTCAGCCAAATTCCAGATACTACCTAGAGATTCTATCAGAGTGTATTCCCTTCTACAAGATTTGCGCTAGCTACAACGCGCTAACCTTAGAAACGCCAGAACTGATATCTCCGCCATTGTTTCAAGCCGATTACCTTTGTTACAATCCCCGTAACTGTTGCCTCTGCCTCACCTCTGCCATCTCAACTGCCCGACGATGGTAGGCTTAAGGATACTGCTATTTGATTTGTGTCAGTTTGAGTAGGGAGAGACTAAAAAATGTACAATCCAGGTTTTGTGGCCACCTTTTCGGGTCAAGCCGATGCTGGGAATCGTCTGTTTGTCTACGAAGTCGTAGGCCTCAGCCAAGAGACCATGGCTGATGATCTAAGTTATTCCATTCGTCGGAGTGGTAGCGTCTTTTTCACCGTTCCCCTCAAGCGGATGAACCAAGAAATTCGACGCATCACTCGCATGGGCGGTAAAGTTGTCAGCATCAAGCCCCTCAATGGAGATACGCCATTACCCGTAACAGAGATGATTCCTCAGCCGAATCAACCGGTTGCCTCGAGGAGCGCGGAGGCACAGCTCAGTTCAGAACCAGAGCCCAATAAACCCATGACCACTGCTAAAGCAAAAACCACCGATATTCCGGTCAATATCTATCGACCCAAAGACCCCTTCGTTGGCAAGTGTATCGAAAATTATACTCTTGTGGACGAAGGTGCCATTGGCACGGTTCAGCACCTGACCTTCGACCTCTCCGGAGGCGACCTTCATTACTTAGAAGGACAAAGTATTGGCATTATCCCCCCGGGGACCGATGATAATGGCAAGCCTCAAAAATTGAGATTGTATTCCATTGCCTCCACTCGCCATGGCGACTTCAGTGATGATAAAACCGTTTCTCTCTGTGTCCGCCAGTTGGAGTACGATCATCCTGAAACTGGAGAAAAAGTTTTTGGGGTTTGTTCCACTCACCTTTGTAACTTAGCCGTCGGTGATGAAGTCAGAATCACTGGCCCCGTGGGTAAAGAAATGCTGTTGCCCCCCGATGAAGATGCCAATGTAGTCATGCTCGCCACCGGGACTGGCATTGCGCCATTCCGAGCCTATCTCTGGCGCATGTTCAAGGAGGAGCACGAAGATTATAAATTCCGGGGACTAGCCTGGTTAATCTTTGGCATTCCGACGACCCCGAATATTCTTTACAAAGATGATTTGGAAAAATTGGCCGCTGAGTTCCCCGATAATTTCCGGTTGACCTACGCCATTAGTCGTGAACAAAAAAATGCTGACGGCGGTCGGATGTATATCCAACATCGTGTAGCAGAACATGCTGAAGAACTTTGGCAATTGATGCAAAGTCCCAAGACCCATACCTATATGTGTGGACTCAAGGGCATGGAGCCCGGCATTGATGAAGCCTTCACCTCCCTTGCCGAGAAAAACGGTGTGCAGTGGTCTGAATTCCAAAAGCAAATGAAAAAAGACCACCGCTGGCACGTAGAAACCTACTAAGCCCTAGGCGGATCGGACCTGGTCAAAAAAACCTCGCTCTTTGGAGCGGGGTTCACCACTTATTTCAACGTAAAAAACTACTAATTAGCCAAAACACGACAAAGGTTAAGCCGGTGGCCATCTGGTCGGGGGCGATCGCCGTCACTAAGCCAGAAGAGATGAGCCCCTGGGTGAGCAAAGTGCCTAGGGCAACTCCTGCCATCAGACCAATCACAGTCAACAAAAAAGCTCGCCCAAATTTACGTTCCTTGCGGTTGAGGAAGAAGATGGTAGCAAAAACACCAAACACTAACAATAATGGGCGAATACTGGCATCTGGGCTCAAGATGCTCAGGAGGGTGAGGAGTGAAAATACCCCGGCGGGCAAAAGAATATCATTTTTGGACGGAGTATCGAGTAATCCTTGGAGCCACCCTGGGGCCTGGGCACGACTAAAGCTAGGAGTGGGAGGAGATACTTCCACGGTGCGTTCTGGAAAACGAATCCGTTCTGGAACTTTGATTTTGCCCTCTTGGCGTAGGCGCAATCGCTCCATGATGATGGCGTCGTAGGCCGCTTCAATCTTTTCGATCGCCGGAGTATCGCCTTGATAATCTTGACTCAGGCGAGCTTTAATAGCTTGTATTTCTTCAAAGGATGCTTCTTCTGTCACACCCAAAATTTGATAGGGGGTTGCTTCACTCATGCTTCAGCTCCGGTCCTCGCTCCAGCGTTTTTCGCAGTTCGTACCCCCTATTATGCGTTAATTTTGCCACTTTCGCCCTAAGTTCAATTCTGAGGGTCAATGGGGAAAATCGGGTGAATTGTTGAAAAATTCCTCGTCTTACACTGATAGAGATGGAGAAATATCTGCGATGATCAGCATTAGTTTTTGCATCCGCCGCTCATAAGTAGGTAGAGGTAATTAAACTAATCATACGTTTGATGCCCTATCCCCCCCAGCCCCCTTGATAAGGGAGGAGTCCGTAGAACGGGGGATTTTATAAATAGTTACGCTCACCCCCTTAAACAAGATCATGACACCTATTCGCATTGGCAATGGTTACGACATTCACCGCCTTGTTAGCGGTCGAGATTTAATCCTGGGGGGTCTAAAAATTCCCCATTCCTTAGGTCTTTTGGGCCACAGCGATGCCGATGTCTTGACCCATGCCATCATGGATGCTTTGTTGGGAGCCTTGAGCCTGGGGGATATTGGGCATTATTTCCCGCCGAGTGATCCCCAATGGGCCGGAGCCGATAGCCTCAAACTTTTAGCCAAGGTCTATCAACTTGTGCAGTCCCAGGGCTGGCAGATTGGCAATCTGGATACGGTGATTGTGGCGGAACAGCCCAAATTAAAACCCCACATTACAGCGATGAAACAGCGATTGGCGGAGGTGTTGGGCATTGCCCCCGATGCCATTGGCATTAAGGCCACCACCAATGAAAAGTTGGGCCCCACGGGCCGCGAAGAAGGGATTGCAGCCTATGCGGTGGCGTTGTTAGTGCGAACAGAAAATACCTAGTCTGTAATTGCTTTGAGCAAAACATCGCTGAGGTTCATGCCCTGCATATCCTCGATGGTGATGGTATCGACAATGTCAAATTTGGCCCCCGCCGCTTGCAGTTGGTCATCGAGGGCTTGGAAAAAAGCGGTGGCTTTCTTGTCACGGCCCACTTGAATCAAGGAGATAGCGAGTTCGTCATCTCGGTCAAGTTGGTTGCTGGCTTCTAAAATCAGACGAATCACCGCCTTACGGTCGGTGGGTTCTCCATCGGTGATGATTAAGATGGTTTCGCCATTGGGTTTGGTCTGGGCGTCGGCTTTGCGCTGGAGATAGTTTTCGAGGGCATCTTTGAGAGCACTGGCGAGGTCTGTCCGACCCATGGGCTCATTGATGGCGTAGATCTGGCTGACTTTATCGGCGGTGACATTGTCATAGCGTCGGAAACGCCCAGAGAATAGATAAACGGTGATGCCGTCGGGGTCGATGGTGTCGCATTTTTGAGCTAAGGCGATCGTGGATTCCTGAGCTACTTCCCAGCGGGTTTTGCCACCGGGGGTATCCGTGGTGGCCATGCTACTACTCTTATCGATCATTAAGGTGTAGTCTCGATTTTCAAGAATGGAGTCTGAGCTCATAACCTAGTTCGCAATGAATTAATGGGGATTACGTTAATGTTGTAGCCTATTCTTGGCGGAAAGAAATGTCCGCAGGATTGCAAATTTCCTTAGAATTGATCTGATTATCGCGTTCGGGAATTGTCTTGTGCCAACCCTTTGCTGTCCGAATCCAACTTGTCAAAGCCCCAATCCCTTAAGCAATCAGCGATGTGATGTTTGTCAGACTCCACTGCTGAAGCGATACCTTTGGGCCTTGGGGGATTGGATCAAAGCCTACCAAATGGGTGAACTGATCGATGACCGCTATGCTTTGGTACAAATCAATGTTCTGTTGGACACTCGACCGGCCGCTGCGGTGGATGGACCCAAGGACATTCCGTCCTACATTCTCCCCTATTTGAAGTTAGTCTCTCTGCGTCCTCATCTGCCCCTGGTCCATGATTATTTTCCTAGTTCGGATGAGGAGTTGGATTTAAGCATTTGGTTGTTGGATTATGAATCGATTCCGCTCAATGAGCTGAGTGAGCCCCTTTATCCGGAGCTTTTACCGACTATTGCCACGGTCTGGCCGACGGCCTCGGCTCTGCAACAATTAACCTGGCTTTGGCAACTAGCCTCACTTTGGCAACCCCTCCAGGGACAGGGGGTGGTGTCGAGCTTACTCCGTCCTGAATTTTTGAAGATTAATGGAGCTCAGGTGCAGTTGCGCGAGTTGTGCCTGGATGAACATCAATTTCACCAACCCAAACACCTTGCCCCGGTCTGGTCTCCCTGGCTACACCAGACCCAACCGGTGATCGCCGATTTTTGTCGGACTCTGCTGAAAAATCTAGAGCAGGGAACGATTCTCCACGGGGGACAATTACTCAATACGTTGGAGAAAGGTATTGTCCAACTAACCTCCCAGTATCACTACACCTATCAGATTTATACGGCCACGGATCCAGGCCCCACTCGTGAGCATAACGAGGATGCCTGTTATCCTCCGGCTCCCCATCTCCAAGACGGCAATCAACCCATAACGACCTTGACCATTGTTTGTGATGGTGTGGGCGGTCAAGATAATGGAGAAGTCGCCTCCCAATGGGTGGTCAATAATTTACCCTTGGCGATCGCCGCTGAATCTAGCCTGGGGGGTAGAAATACCGGCACGATTCCCTTGCAGATAGTCCAGTCTTGCTTAGAAAAGGTCAATGACCAACTCAATACCCGTAATAATCAAGAACATCGCCAAACCCGAGAACGGATGGGCACAACCCTGGTGATGGGCTTTGCTCAAAACGAAAATTTTTATCTGGCTAATGTGGGCGATTCCCGCTGTTATTGGATTACCCCCGATAGTTGTTTGCAGGTGACCGTGGATGATGACCTGGCCACACGAGAAGTTCGTTTAGGCTATATGCTCTATCGTGATGCCCTTAGACTGCCTCGTTCGGGAGCCTTAACTCAAGTCATTGGCTTGGAGCCGTCCCAGCGTATCCATCCCGTGGTGCAAAGGCTGTTGGTGCCCCAGCAATCACTGTTTTTGCTCTGCTCCGATGGACTGTGTGACTACAATCGAGTGGATCAATATTGGCAAGAAATAATCACCCCGTTGTTTCGAGATGAGCAGACGCTCACGGCCGTTGGCGATCACCTGATTGAACTAGCCAATGAGGTAAATGGTCACGATAATGTCACCGTAGCTCTGATTCATTGCCAAATTACTGCGCCAGAAACTGAGATTGTGCCGGTGACTTACCCCCTCTCGGACGCCGCCGCCAAACGTACCCAACCCCCTGCCAATGAGGTTATGCCGCCGGAGCCAGCGCCCCAGGCTGAGACCGACCCCAGCGAGGTTCCCGCACCATTGCCTCCCCTCCCTAATTTTGTTGAGCCTCCGCCGTCTCCCCTTGTCAGCGTCAAAATTTCCCCCTGGCTCGTTGCCCTGGTGGCGATTTTACTGGTATTCGGTCTGGTGATCGCCTTTTATCCCCGCTCCAATTCTGACCCAACGCCCACTCCCACCAACGTTCCGACTCCCTAGTCAATGCTAGATTTTTCTAACGTCAATAGCCTTTGGGCCTCGGTACTGGTGGAAACCCTAGTACGTCTGGGACTAGAAACCGCCGTGATTTGTCCTGGCTCCCGCTCCACTCCCCTCACCGTTGCCTTTGCCCGCCATCCTCTGATTCAGTCCCTCCCGATTTTGGATGAACGCTCGGCGGCTTTTTTTGCCCTTGGTCGCGCCAAACGTTTGGATCAGCCGGTGGTCTTGGTCTGTACGTCCGGTACAGCGGCGGCTAATTTTTTTCCGGCTATTATCGAAGCCAAGGAAAGCCAAGTGCCTCTGCTGGTCTTGACCGGCGATCGCCCTTGGGAGTTGCGCCATTGCCATAGCGGGCAAACCATCGACCAGGTGAAGCTCTATGGTAGCTATCCCCAATGGCAAAGCGAACTAGCTCTGCCCAGGGTCGATCTTTTATATTATTTGCGCCAAACCCTAGTGTATGCCTGGGAACAAACTCAATTTCCAAGAGCGGGGGTAGTGCATCTCAATTGCCCCTTTGCTGATCCCCTCGCTCCCGTACCCGATGGTATCATTTCCTCCCTAGAAGCATCGTTTCCCTTCTCAAATTTTTTCCGTCATCTTGGCCCTAGCCCCAGGGTGTCGGCCTCCCTCCTAGACCCACTCCCCAACCTTCCTTCAGGGGGGTTAATTATCGCGGGACTCTACCAAGGTGGCGATCCCCAGGGTTATTGTCAGGCGATCGCCACCTTGGCCCGAGGTCTCAAGTATCCTGTCCTGAGTGATGCCCTCTCTCCTCTAAGAAATTTTATTGACCTAGGACTCGAGCCCATCACCGGCTACGACTTTATTTTACGATCGCCAACCGTGGGCGAGGAATTAACCCCGAGTTGTATCCTCCAAATTGGAGACCTGCCCACCAGTAAACAGTTACGCACTTGGTTATTCGATTTAGGGACTCCCCGCTATATCCTTGATAGCAGTGGCGAAAATTTTGATCCGGTTCACGGCTCAACCCTACCCCTGCGCTGTTCCCTAGAGAGTTTGATTGCAGAACTAGAGCCTGAATTTTCAACAGAAAGGATGGATGATTACGGCGATCGATGGCGGTGCTACGAAGCAAAAACCCAAGCCATTGTGGCAGAAACCCTAGAAAATCAAGAAATTCTCACTGAAAGCAATAGTATCCCTCTGCTGTGTCACTGTTTACCCGCCGCTACCTTGCTCATGATCGCTAATAGTATGCCGGTGAGATATCTAGAATATTTCTGGCCCTGCAATCAAAAGCGCCATTTACCCTACTTCAATCGTGGGGCCAATGGCATTGACGGCACCCTTTCCACGGCCCTGGGCATCGCCCACACTGACCAGCCAACGGTGCTGATAACGGGGGATTTATCGCTACTCCACGATACCAACGGTTTTTTAATTAGTAATATTTTCCAGGGCGGTCTGACGATTATTTTGTTTAATAATCACGGTGGCGGTATTTTTGAGCATTTAGCCATTGCCGAGTTTGCTGATGTTTTTGAGGATTATTTTGCGACACCCCAATCCGTCCATTTTGTCCAGCTCTGCGCCACCTACGGGGTGGATTATCAATTAATGATAACTAAATCCGATTTGATCCAGTCCCTAGCATTAGAACCTCCCCAGGGGATTCGTTTACTAGAAATAAACGGTGATCGCCGGGGGGAGGCCCAATGGCTCCAGGGTCTAATGCAAAAATTCACCGAACTCTAGTCGATGGTAATGGTCGTGGGGCTACTACCATCATTGGTTTCGCGCTCTAGGCTACCGCCGGATTTGCGGTATTGCACATACAGGCGATCTCGCCACTCAAAGAAGGGAGCATAGGCGCTATTGTCAGCCAAGCCCGGAATCCCTTTGCCCTTGAGTCCCTTGGGAATCTTGATGTAATCATCCCCCGGAAACTTGAGGATCATGCTCAGTCCCGCCACAGCCAAATCCGCCAGGGTCGGGTGATCGGTCACCAAGTAGGGCTGATGTTGCAAAATCAAGGTCAGAGCTTCTAAATCTTGATGAAGACCGCGCATGGCCTCCTTGACTGCTTCTCCACCAAAGCCGATGCCACTGCCTAGAAAATCGAGCATTTCTGAGGGAACAGCACTGACAAGGGATTTGAAGAAGCTGGGAGTTTCAGTGGGCAAGAGTGAGGTGCGAAAACTTGGATTTTGGTTTAAAGCTCCGATAAAGGCCGCCCGACCTTTTAAGCCAATGGATTCATCGGCCCATTCTTCCATCAGCAAACAGCGTCCCCGCAACACGGGATCGGTGGGAATCAAGGGCTTTTCTGGAAACTTACGGTCAAGGTAAAGGGCAATCTCTGTGGAATCGGCAATGACCGTTTCTCCGTCCTTGAGTACTGGCACCTTGGATTGGCCAGAAAGACGGAATAATTCAAGTTGCCCAACCCCAGGCACAACTTCAATTTTGCGATAGTCCAAGCCCTTATAGTCGAGAATTAGGCGAATTTTCTCGGAATATTGGGACAGTTCAAATTGATAAAGCTCTAACATCTTTTAAATTTCCCCAACGTTCGGACGTGAAAGATAACTATCCCCAGATCAGGGACTCCTTAACATAAGTTAACTTAACATAGGACTGGGGAGATTATATTTGCTGGGCACGGTCGTTGGGCCGGGGAATGGTACTGTGGTCGATTGTTGACCTGATGGTGCACCCGGTGGCTAAATTTATCAGTATTTTCTTATCGTCATTGATTCTTTGTATTGCGATGCTCTGGGGGTTTAGTTTATCACCGAGCTATGCCAACCGCTTAGACCCAGCGCCGACGATTATGGCGGCCGGAGATATTGCCTGTGCTCCCGCAAGTGCCTACTTTAATGGTGGTAAGGGGCAAGAGGGTCATTGTCAAATGCAGGCGACGGCAAATCTAATTATCAAAAACAAGCCCACGGCGGTCTTGGCCCTGGGGGATAATCAGTACGAACGAGGAGAATTGGCGAATTATCGTGCCTCCTACGATAAAAGCTGGGGGAAATTCAAAGCCATTACCAAACCCGTGCCGGGCAATCACGAATACTATGGCGACGAGGCGGCGGGCTACTACGATTATTTTGGGGCTCTAGCTGGCGATCGCCAAAAAGGATATTACAGCTTCAATCTGGGCAACTGGCATTTAATCGCGCTCAACTCTAACTGTAAAGCGGTGGGCGGCTGTGGGGTTGGCTCTGCTCAGGAAAAATGGCTCAAGGACGACCTCAAGGCAAACCCCAAAACCTGTACCTTGGCCTATTGGCATCACCCCCGCTTTTCCTCCGGGGTTCACGGCAGTAACTCCGAGTATGAAGGCTTTTGGCAAGCTCTCTACGCGGCCAAGGCTGATGTCGTTTTGACGGCCCACGACCATGGCTACGAGCGGTTTGCTCCCCAGGGCATGGGCGGCAAAGCTGACCCCAAAGCGGGGGTTCGAGAATTTGTCGTCGGCAGTGGTGGCAAAAATCTTTATGCCCTGAAAACTCTCCAAGCCCATAGTGAAATCCGCAGTGATAAAACCTTTGGGGTGCTGAAATTAGTCCTCAATCCCCAGAGTTATTCCTGGGATTACCTCACCATTGGCAACGGCGATTTTCAAGACCAGGGTACTACTCCCTGTCATTAATCCGCAAGTCCTTTAACCGGACGTTCAGAAATAGCCTAAGCTATTGGGTAGGCATTTTTCGGTTGTACCTATGGATTTTTCTAGTAATGTTGCGTCTCAACTGAATGCAGGGACGATTCTGCCCGAAGGGATTATTACTATTACGTTGATCCTTGTCCTAGTCGGTGATTTGATTGCCGGACGACGATCCGCGCAGTGGTTACCCTATCTGGCGATCGCCGGTGCTCTGCTTTCAACGGTATTTTTAGGATTAGGCTGGGATAACCCCGACCCCATCGGCTTTTTGGGGGCGTTTAATAGCGACAATCTTAGTATTATTTTCCGGGGCATCATTGCTCTCTCGGCGGTGGTAACGATCCTGATGTCAGTTCGCTACGTCGAACAAACCGGAACTTCCCTAGCCGAATTCATTGCCATTCTGCTCACGGCGACCCTAGGGGGAATGTTTCTGGCTGGGGCCAATGAGTTGGTGATGATTTTCATTGCCTTAGAAATGCTCAGTATTTCGTCCTATTTGATGACGGGCTACATGAAGCGTGACCCCCGCTCCAACGAAGCCGCCCTGAAATATTTGCTGATTGGTGCGTCTAGTTCCGCTATTTTTCTCTATGGGCTTTCTCTCCTCTACGGACTCTCCGGCGGAGAAACCCAATTAGCGGCGATCTCCGCCCAGGTAACTCTACTCAATGAGCAAGGTCAGAGTCTTGGACTGGCGATCGCTTTGGTGTTTGTTATTGCTGGTATCGCCTTCAAAATTTCGGCAGTGCCCTTTCACCAATGGACTCCTGATGTTTACGAAGGGTCTCCTACGCCCGTGGTAGCGTTTTTATCCGTGGGCTCAAAGGCCGCTGGCTTTGCCATTGCCATTCGCTTACTGGTGACAGCCTTTGGGGTGATTACCCCGGAATGGCAACTAATCTTCACTGCCCTGGCTATTTTGAGTATGGTGCTGGGTAATGTGGTAGCCCTCGCCCAAACCAGCATGAAACGGATGTTAGCCTACTCCTCCATTGGGCAAGCTGGATTCGTGATGATTGGGTTGGTGGCAGGAACCGACGAAGGGTATTCCAGCATGATTTTCTATCTACTGATCTACTTGATGATGAACCTCGGTGCCTTCACCTGCATTATTCTCTTCTCCCTGCGGACTGGGACTGATCAAATTAGTGACTACGCTGGACTCTATAACAAAGACCCCCTACTTACCCTCGCCCTCAGCATCTTTTTGCTATCTTTAGGAGGCATTCCGCCCGTAGCGGGCTTTTTCGGTAAAATTTACCTCTTTTGGGCGGGTTGGCAAGCTGGATTGTATGGATTAGTCCTAGTCGGTCTAGTCACCAGTGTCGTCTCTATCTACTACTACATCCGTGTAGTCAAGATGATGGTGGTCAAAGAACCCCAGGAAATGTCCGACGCCGTGCGAGACTACCCGGTTATTCGCTGGGATCAATTTGGGATGCGTCCTTTGCAAGTCGGCCTGATTTTGACCTTAATTGCCACCTCCCTGGCGGGCATTTTGTCGAATCCCCTCTTTACCCTGGCCAATAATTCGGTAACGGCTACCCCGATCCTCCAAGCTACCGCCGCCCCGACTCAACTATCCCGTCGTTCTTTACCCTAAAAAATCAGGCATGAGAAGGTAGTAATTTTCCTACCTTTTCAGCCACCGCTAACCTGTCCATCCGGCATGAGAGCGCCCTGAAAATTCGCCCCCGCCATGTTGGCGCTCGTCAAATCCGCCCGGAATAAGCTGGCATTGGTGAAATTAGCATTCATCAAGTTAGCCCGGGCAAAAAAGGCTTCAATCAACTCCGCATCCCGAAAATTAGCCCCAGACAAATTGGCACGACTCAAATCGGCACTATTCATCCGCGTCAGGCTCAGGTCTGCTCCCGATAAATTAGCGCGATTAAGATTAACATGGGTCATAATCGCCCCTTTGCAATTAATCCCGATTAATTCTGCTTGAGGTAATTGGGCCCGCATTAGGTTAGCATTGGCTAAGTTAGCCCCATTCAAGCAAGCCCCGGAAAGATTGGCATCAGTCAACGAGGCTCCCTGAAGATTGGCATTGCTTAAATCGACTTTTCGCAGATCGGCATCCCTCAAATTAGCTTCTTTCAGGTTGGCCCCACTCAGATCAGCTCGGCTTAGATCCACGCCCTTCATATTTGCGCTTTGGAGGTCGGCTCGGGATAAAACAGCTCCCTGGAGATTTGTGTGGTAGCTTTTTTTCTCCTGGCGCATATTGGCTCCCCGCAGACAGGCTCCGGTGAGGATCGCCCCGCTCAGATCGGCTCCCCGTAGGTCAGCGCCAATTAAATTAGCATCCTGTAGCGTTGCCAAGGTCACATCACTGTCCCGCAAAATACCGCCCTGGAGTAGAGCGCCGTGGAGATTGGCACTGCGGAGGTCGGCCCCACTCAGGTCAGTTTGGTTGAGGTTCGCCCCACTTAGATTCGCACCCACGAGGTTAGCCTGGCAGAGGTTAGCGCGATTAAGGTAAGCAAAGAGGAGGGTTGCGCCCCGTAGGTCTGCTTCGGTTAAGATAATGCCGATCAAATCCGCGCCAGACAGGTCAATTCTTGGTAACTTAAGACCGGTAAAGAGGGTTTCTCCCGCAACATAACGTTGCAACAATTCTTTAGCATCCATAGGTGTCAGAGCAGGGGTTTGAGGACTTTGATCAGGGTCGTGGCCGTTTGAGTATAGACTTCGACTTCCGACATGAGCTTGGCTTGGGCGTAGAGTTTCAATTCCACTTCATTGGATGGTTTTTGACTCTTTAGCACTTGTTCAATCAAATCATCGAGGCCATAACTGCGGAGAATGCCCCAGTCCTGTCCATTGGTATCCCAACTGTGGAATAGCACCGAAAAAAGCAATATTTTTGCCCGCAGAGGATTAGAATACTGCATGATTTCCGCCCGCAGTTCGAAGAGATTGTAATCTTGTTTGGTCAACTCCGTCGCCGCAGAAGGGGGAATAGACACCGAGCCCAGTACGGTTAGCAGGGGTTCTGCATTGCGATTCGGGCGGGGAAAATTAACAATCGAGGTTTCTTGGTGGTTGGCCCCAGGGGACTGGGCCAGGGCGTTGGCAGAGGGATGACGGACTAAGCTATTGCCATTATTGAGGTTAAAGCCCGTGGGAACATCGCCATTGGGCCCCGCCGGATTAGTAGCATCGTAGAGTTTACTGAGTTGTGTCAAGAGCAATTTGGCGATCGCCAGATACAGGGTGGCTTTATTAATATTTTCGACAATTTGATCAAAGGCGGCGCCGAGATCGGCGGAGGTTGTATAGCGTTGGTGCAATTCCAAAATTAGGGTCGTAAACCCATAGTTGTCGATCACCTGGAGGTTATTTTCCCAATGTCCCTTGCCAACGGCATACATTAACTTTTTGATGCGGGCCTGTTCCGGGTGTTGAGAAAGAATTTGGGCAATTTCCTGGGCGATCGCCTGGGGAGACTTGGACTGCACCGGAGCCGGGGGTGGAGGTAATTGGGGCAGAGGGGGCAGGATAAAGGTAGCGGGTTGTTCGACGGATTCGACGTCAATGGCCGCTGCCGGGCGCATCACACTGGTTTCCTTCCTGTGGTCATAAATAGGGGCTAGGCGGTCTAAGATCATCTTCGCTACGGCGGCATAGACCTTGGGACGATTGAGCGTTTTCACCAACTTATACATGGAGAAGGTTAACTGCTCAATATTGGGCTTGAGTTCCACCAATTCTTGCAATAGAGCTCCTAGGGATTGACTATTCAGAACATTGGGGTCATTTTCCCAGTACTTTTTACAAAGACAAAAAACCAACTTCTTGATTCGCTGTCCCTCGTCGTGTTGTTCAAGGTAAAACGCCGTCTCAACTAAGGTTTCGGTAGATAGGGCCATGGGCTTGTCGTGCAGAAGAAATTAAGACCAGGAATCAATCAAGTCGGGCTATTCTCCCATCATAGGGCAGTCCACCGTTTAGAGTCCCATCGCAGTAATCAAGATTTTGGTCAATGATGGCTCCACCAGAGCATAAATGCCTCCATCAGCCAGAGAACTAAGGTAAAGCCAAACAATAAAAAATACATCCAGGGCTGAGCCAAAGGACGAATATCCGTGGTATCGCATCCTGTTTGCTCTTGGACGATGCGAGTCAAGCGAGCAAAGCCGACAATGCGGAGGGGAAGCAGATAAGCGCGATCTCGCTGGGCAGTGACAAAATAATAGACCAGCCCACCTTGCCCGGTGGTTCGGGATTTAAGCTCGGCGATATCTGACCAGGCTAAAACCCAACCTTGGCGAAAAAAGGAAGGAACCCAAGCCGGGTAGCTGACTTGAATTCCCGTCGGGTCTAGGATTACCCGCTCACTCAAGGCGGCGATCAGCGCCATCAAGCCCAGGATTAAAGCGAATCCTAGCCAACCGAGGGAACTGTCTGTCTGGGTCACCCTGGCTAAAACGACTAGGGGCAGGGTGAGCGCCAGGTAAAGATTAATAAGCGTAATTTGGATCAGAGGGGACAGGCGAAAAATAACGGGGGTGGCGAGGGAGTCTGGCATGGTCAGAGACAACAGGATGGGGTCACTTTTTATTTTTACCGAAAATGATTAAGAAATATGAAGAATTGTATGAAATCTTCACGACCCATGCGTATAGCCCAGGACATACCCTGAAATTTGTCAAGGCAATAGCAGGTATCTAATGATTAAAGGACAGAAAGCGGTAAAAGCCTTCTGCCCTTTAGATTTTAAAAAGTTTTGTTATAGTTAGAACCTTTAAATTAGCTGATTCCAATTGAACATACTAATAATATGTACGAAGTTAAGCGGTTTCCCTTGATCCTTAATCTTTTTTTTAGATTTACTTTTGTGTTTCTTCGTTGATTTGATATGTTGTTTTGTGACGCAATGTTACGAGGGGGAGGGGATGACCCCCAGCTTTTGAGAAATTCAAACTTTCAGGTTCCGCAATGAAATACTAGAGTGACGGGGATCACCGATTAGTATCGGTTCCATCAAAATAGTAAATAGCCCTAGACGGTTCCCCGCTAAGACATCGGTAAAGAGGCCTTCACCCACAAAGTTCATACCAGCCGTTCCCCCAGAATTGGGGGATCTAGGGGGCTTGTGAACGGTATTTCTTTTCTTGGATCCCACATTTCGCAGGTTGCCACTATCAATAGAGTAATTAATTTGGACTATGCTTGAGGTAGCGTAATAATTGTTGTATACACTTCATCTACTGCACATCTATTTATACTGCTACACTTCCTGTAGCGTGTGCGGAAGGTGAGTTGGATATCACCTAAGCAGACTTTTTTTGCTGAACCGTTAAAAAGTGCAGGTTAGCTTTTGCTTGGGCACGATGGCACTTGTACCGCACACCAACGCCCATCAAAACGAAACTTCTACCAATTCGCTCGCTACTTCCAACCATCCCTGAATCGCATCCTTGACCATCACCATTAATTAATTGTTCATCGCTTTCCCCCCAGGTAAAGCAGGGATACTCGCACACCAAACATCTTCTTCTTGCCAAACAATAATCTTGATCTTCATGAAGCTTTTTAGAAACCGTGAAGTGAATTATATTCTTTTTCAATTGCTTCTTTGGCGAATACTTTTAATCTACTGTCTTCCCAATATTTTTCGATCTGCTCTTCTTTGCCGTTGAGGAAACTATTGTGGGCTTTGGCCAGGTTCGTCCCGCGTTTCAGGGTTGCCGGGTCATGGCAATCACATCGTCAACGGTGATGGTCAAAATATTGTCTAAGATCGGTAAGATATCTGACTCCGGATAAACCAAGGGCAAGGCTTCCCTATCCCAAACCCAGATTTGTTCCCGATAAGTATCAATCAGCCAAGCAAGCTGAGTCCCCTGGGTCAAACAGTGCAGAATTTTAGTTTGGAGATTGAGGGTATTTTGATCGGGGGAAAGAATTTCAATTAACCAGTCCGGTGCGCCGGAGAATGGCCCATCCTCATCGGAGAGGCGATCGCCTTTGATAACAGCAATATCGGGGACAGGGGATAGGGGCGGCACAATACATCGTAGTTCTTGAATGGCTTCGTAATCCCTCGTTTGGCGGTTGATGGCATTGACCAAATTACGCTGAAGGCGGGAATGAAACAACGTTGGCATCGGTTTTTGCTGGGCCTCCCCCTGGATAAATTCCCAAGCAGGGGAAGATTCAATCTCCGGTTGTTGGAGAAAAGTGTCTAAGCCATCAGTGAGGGTGGATAATCGCATGATAAGTTTGTGGGCCATCGGGAAACGCCCAATGGCTTCCCATAACAAAGGTTATGACGAAGTGTTACGAGGGGTGGAGGATGACCCCCAGCTTTTGAGAAATCCAAACTTCCAGGTTCCGCAATGAAATTCTAGCGTGATGGCGATCGCCGATCAGCATCGGTTCCACCAAAATAGTAAATAGCCCCAGGCGGTTCCCCGCTATGACATCGGTAAAGAGGCGATCGCCAACCATGGCCACATTTTGTGCCGGGAGTCCCATGTCTGCCACCGCCTGTCGTAGTTTGCGCCGTGAGGGTTTGGCCGCGCCAAAGAGATAGGGCAAGTCGAGGGAACGGGCAATACGGGCGATGCGATTTTCGCTCATATTATTGCTGACCAACCAAACAGGCATTTGCGGACGAATTTCGGCGATCCATTGCTGGAGCTCATCGGAGACATCGGCGCGTTTGAAGGGAACGAGGGTTTCATCCACATCCAAAATTAATCCTTTGATCGCCTTGGAGACGAGGATTTCCGGGTGTAAATGAAGAATAGTTTTTCCTAGAACGAGGTCGGGTTGCAGTAGTTTTGCCTTAGTCATAAAAAATAAAAATTAAAGTTTGATCCCGAGAACTTGAGTATGAGCACCCCGAGCTTGGGTAACGCCGATGGTGCGTTCCGCTGCTTCGATCATAGGACGACGCAGACTGACGACAATAAATTGGGCTTCCTGGGCTTGCTTGCAGACCATTTTTGAGAGTTTTTCCACATTGGCTCCATCCAAGAACATATCCACTTCATCAAAGCCATAAAAGGGCGACGGTCGATAGCGTTGCAGGGCAAAAATAAAACTAAGCGCCGTGAGGGACTTTTCGCCCCCGGACATGGAACTAAGGCGTTGCACGGGTTTGCCCTTGGGATGGGCCACCAAATTTAGCCCGCCGCTAAAGGGGTCTTCGGGGTTATCGAGGTGCAAATAGCCATCCCCCTCCGACAGTTCGGCAAAAATGGTCTGGAAATTTTGATTCACCGCCACAAAGGCTTCCTGGAAGGAGCGTAGCCGCAGGGTGGTGAAGTTTTCAATGCGGAGTAGGAGTTCCGTTCGTTCCCCTTCGATGGTGTTTAATTTATCGGTGAGTTCGCTCAAGCGGGCTTGGGTTTTTTCGTGTTCTTCGAGGGCGAGCATATTCACCGGTTCCATGGCTTCTAGGCGTTTTTGCCCGCTACGGATTTCCTTTTGTAGGGTTTCTAAGAGGGTCTGATAATCGGCGATCGCCGGGTCTAGATTTTCTAATAAAGGAATTTCGGGCAGGGGGTCGGGGAGATCGGCTTGGAGGATGAGGCGTTGCTGGTCTAGCTGGGCCAGAGTTGCTTGGCGTTGCTGTTGGCTATCGCCTAATTTTTCTAGTTGCCAGCGCAGTTGTTGGTCTTGGCTTTGCCAAGATTTGAGCTCGGATTCTAGGCGATCACGTTCTTGCTTGGTACTGCCGAGACGGCTCATTACCTGGGTCAATTGTTGTTCGGTTTGCTGAATACCCTCGCTGAGGCGTGAAAGTTCGTCTGTGACCTGGGTTTGCTGGTGTTCTAGGTCTTGAGTTTGCTGGTGATGGTTAGCAATGCGGGTCTGGGCTTCACTGATTTTTTCCTCTAGGCGCAGCCCTTGATTCTGCAAGTCCTTGATCTGAGCCTCACTGCTGCTAAATTGGCGATCGGCTTGGCGGAACAGCTCTTCCTGTTCTTGGATCAGGGTTTGCATGGCCTGCCATTCTCGATGGGTCTGGGAGGCTTCGATCGCCGTTAATTGCGCTTGTTCGGCCAGGAGTTGACGCTCTAGAGCGGGAATCTCTTGACCCAAAATAGCTAGGCGGGACTGGATCTGGGCTAATTGCTCCTGCTGGTCTTGGGTTTGCTGGAGGACCTCGGCTTGGTGTTGGCTCAATCGCTGCTGATCCCGCTGGGCTTGCTGGCGTTGCAGGTCTAGGCCGCGTTCCTGTTGTCGAGCCTCCGACAGACTATGGCTCAATTGTTTGAGGTCAACGCCAAGGTGTAGGATGCGTTCTTCTTGCCGTGCCTGGACTCGGTCAATATCCCCCAGGCGTTGCTTGAGGAGACGGATTTCCTCGGAATCTTCCGGGGCAGCCACGCCAAAACGCAGATCAGGACGACGGGGACGACTGCCGCCGGTCATGGCACCACTGCTTTCGAGGATATCTCCTTCTAGGGTGACGATGCGCTGACGACCGAGGTAGGGACGGGCCAGGTCGAGGCTTTCAAAGACGACGGTATTGCCAAAAACAAAGTTAAAAATGCCGTCAAAGCGGGACTCCGACTGGACTAAATTCACGGCCAGGTCAATATAGCCCCGTGCTTGGCGCACATCGGCGAAACTCTGGGCCCGGGAGGGGCGAATTTTGCTTAGGGGCAAAAAGGTACAACGACCGGCCCGGGCTTGTTTGAGGAGGGCAATCCCGGCAGAAGCCACCCCATCATCTTCGACGACAATGTGACCCAAGCGCGCACCGGCGGCAATTTCTAGGGCAATTTGGTAGTGGGGGTCTACCTGTCCCAGTTGAGCCACCAGCCCACAAACTCCCGGCAGGTCAGATTGCAGAATGGTTTGGCTGGCGTAGGTTCCCTGGGCTTCTTGCTGGGCATGGCGCGTGGCTTCGAGCTTATCCAGTTGGCGTTGCTTGTCTCGGTATTCTTGCAATAATCGCTTCTGGGTTTCCTGTAAAAGACTGCGTTCTTGTTCTCGTTGGCTCAGGGTGTCGGCGATCGCCTGGATTTGCTGGGTAAATTGCTGGTGAGCCTGACTAAACTCCTGGGTCTGAGTTTCCGTTTGGGCTAGCTCCTGGGAAAGGCTATGGAGTTGTTGTTGCGCTAGGGTTAAAGCCTTGTGTAGTTGTTGCTCCCGCTCTAATAATTGAGCCAACTCAGTGCGTCTGGGAGTCAAACTGGCTTGCAATTGATTCACCGCGCGACTGAGGCGGGTTTGCTCCTCGACTCCGGTGGTGGCGGCGGCGGCGATCACCTGGGATTGCTGTCGGGATTGCTCTAGTTGGGCTAAAGCTTGCTGGCGGTCTGTTTGCTGTTGGGGCAATAATCGCCCCTTGAGGTAGGACTGCTCTTGGTTAATCACCACTAACTGCTGTTGCAACTCGGCAATCATTGCTTGGGTTTGAGCTAAATTAGCCTGGTGTTGGCTCCGTTGTTGTCCTAATTCCTGCTGTTGTTTTTCTAGTTGTTGACGTTGGGCCTGTTGCCGGGCCAAGTGAGCGGCGATCGCCAATTGTTCCTCTTCTCCTAGGGCTTTGACTTGGGCGTTACGGCGATCAAATTCGATCTGAGTCTGGGCGATGCTGGTTTGAATCTCCTCTAACCGTTTTTCGAGACGCTGTTTTTCCTCGTCCCCGGTTTTTAATTGCTCCGATACCTGTCGATGTTGGGCGGCGATCGCCTGATAATGAATCACCTTTTCCCAACCTTGCTTTTCCTGGATCTGAGCCCGCAATTTTTGGTACTTTTCCGCCTTGATGCGGTCATTGGCAAGACGTTCTAATGAGCGTAAAAGTTCGGTTTCAATAATACGACAGCGGTCTTCGCGCTCACGCACCTCTTCTAGGGTTTCCTTGGTTTTGATAATCTTGCGGTCAAACTCCGCCACTCCGGCCAACTCATCAATGATTTCCCGACGTTCCTTGGGATTCATTGTAATAATACGAGTCACATCCCCTTGCAGAACGACATTGTAACCTTCGGGGTAAATCCGCAGTTGGCTCAATTGTTCATGGAGGTCGGACACCGTGGCCGCTTCGCCATTGATTAAATAATTAGATGAATAATTGCCGCCCTTTGTCACCTTGAGGCGACGGGTCACCATCCATTCCTGCTCGTTTCCCAGGTCAAAGGTCACAGAAACAATAGCTTCCGCACTCCCTCGGGTTTGACTCTGGCTATGGTTGACCAAATCCGGTAGCCGCTCCGCCCGTAATCCCTTGGAGGTGGCCAGACCCAGACAAAATAAAAGCGCATCTAAAATATTAGATTTGCCCGAACCATTGGGCCCCGACACCACGGTAAATCCCGGCAAAAGCGGGATGCTTGTAGTGCCACCAAAGGATTTGAAATGGGCAAGTTCAATGCGCTTAATGTAGATCATCGCGGCTGACCCAAGGCAGTCAGACAGATAGAAAATATCCCCCCAGTGTATCAATATTTTGAAACAGCACCGCAGACCCTAGACGCAATCAGCGGAAACGATCGCCGCCCAGAGCCTGATGGTATAGTTGATAGAACGATTTTGTCTAAATCCTGATTAATCTAAGCTCCATGCCTAAATCTGCGGTTGTTTTATTATCCGGGGGTCTTGATTCTGCCACCTCAGCGGCGATCGCCCAACAAGAAGGCTATCAATTATTAGCGCTCTCCTTTAACTACGGCCAACGCCACGCCAAGGAACTCGAGGCCGCCCAGGCGATCGCCCAGCATCTCCAGATTAAGCAACACTACACCATCAATCTGGACTTGGCCCAGTGGGGGGGGTCATCCTTGACGGATAGGGCTCAAACGTTACCCACCACGGGCGTTGATACGACTCAAATTCCCTCGACCTACGTTCCGGGTCGCAACACCATTTTTATTGCCCTGGGCCTATCCCTGGCCGAAGCCCAAGGCGCAGAGGCAATTTATCTCGGCATCAATGCCATTGATTATTCCGGCTATCCCGATTGTCGTCCCGACTACCTCGCCGCCTACCAGCATCTAGCCAGCCTCTCCTCCAAGGTAGGGGTGGAAGGTCGTCCCATTCAGCTCATCGCACCGCTAATCCAGGATAGCAAAGTGGATATTGTGCGACGAGCCATTAGCCTGGGGGTGCCCATTGCCAAAACCTGGTCTTGTTATCAAGGCGAGACTGATCCCTGCGGTGTTTGTGATTCCTGCCGTCTGCGAGATCAGGCTTTAAGGGAAGCTGGCTATCCTGAATTAGTCGAAAAATACGGATAAATCACCAAACCGGGTCGTAATTGAGGATTATATCAAAATTTTTGACCCCCAGCGGCACCGAGCTCAAACAAGCGCAAATGGGCGAGCCATCGGCCAATTCCACCTCACAGGCGTGGCAAGACCCCATCATGCACCCCGTCGGAATAAAAACCCCCGCCCGTTCCGCCACATTCAAAAGGGGTTCTCCGGCGTTGGCTTCAATCTGAACATCATCGGGGAGAAAACGAACCAAAACCGTCATCAGTGTTTTTCCTCTAAATACTGCAAAATAGGCTTGAAATCAACGTATTCTGCCACTAAATCGGCAATATCATCTAAAATTTGCTCCCGCTGTTCAGCATAGTCACCAATATCCGTGGGTAACAAGGGTAAATTTCGGCCGGCTCGTAGGCGATTGAGCCAGGTGCGTCGCCAGGGGCCGTTCTCAAACAGGCCATGGAGATAGCACCCCCAAACGGTTTGACTTCTATTGACTATTCCTAGGGTAGCATCAGCAAAAATCGGTTGACAGGCTTCGCTACTTTCCAGACCAGGAATGAGGTGCGTTAATCCTTGGTGAATTTCGTAGCCCCGCACTGGCAACCTCGCCTGAGGCAAAGCAGAGGTGGTATGCCGTTGCCTGGTAATTTTTTCGGCAGTAATGATAGTTTGCAACGGCAATAATCCCAGTCCTGCACAACTCGCGCTTCCGCCCTCTAACCCGTCCGGGTCGTCTACCCGTTCCCCTAGCATTTGATAGCCACCACAGATGCCCAGGAGAGTGCCGCCGCTTGATACATAATGGCGCAACTGCTCCGCCATGCCGCTCCCATGCAGCGCGGTTAAGTCGGCGATCGTGGTTTTGGAGCCGGGTAAAATCACAGCATCGGGTCGCCCCAGGGATTCCGTTAAGCCAACATAGTCCACACAGACATTTTGTTCGCTATCCAGGGGGTCAAAATCGGTAAAGTTGGCGATGCGGGGCAAGCGAATAATGCGAATCCTCAGGTCTAAGGCTCCGGGTCGAGAGCGGCGATCGAGCAAGGAGAGAGAATCTTCGGAGGGAAAGATTAACTCACTGTAGGGAATCACCCCCAGAACCGGGATGCCGGTATAGGTTTCGAGCCAGTCAATACCGGAATCGAGGAGAGAGCGTTGTCCTCGAAATTTATTAATGACAATGCCTTTGATTAAAGCCCGTTCCTCCGGTTCCAAGAGAGCCAACGTGCCGACAACGTGGGCAAAGGCTCCGCCCCGGTCAATATCGACAATTAAAATTGTCGCTGCTTGCAAGTGGGTTGCCACCCGCATATTGGTCAAATCTCGGTGTTTTAGGTTGATTTCTGCGGGACTACCCGCCCCTTCACAGACAATCAGATTAAAGCGTTGCTGTAATTGCTCCAGCGAATCGGCGATCGCCTGCCAACCCCGTTCAAAGTACTGCTCATAGTAATCACTGGCGCGGGTGATGCCCACCGCCTGCCCCCGCAGAATCACCTGGGAGGTCATATCCCCCTGGGGTTTAAGCAAAATGGGATTCATGGCGACCTGGGGAGATAGCCCGGCGGCCCAGGCTTGCACCGCTTGGGCATAGCCCATTTCATCACCTTCGGGGGTGACGTAGGCATTGAGGGCCATATTTTGCCCTTTGAAGGGAGTGACCCGCCAGCCGGAGCGGGACATCAAGCGACAAATCGCTGTAGTCAGTAGAGATTTACCAGCATGGGACGTAGTTCCCACCACCATAATTGCCTTTATCAAAAAATCCCCCAACTTTCAGTAAAGTTTTGTAAACTATTAAGTAACGATATGTAAACTTTCTTAATTTTAACCATGGACTCAACCAATCTAGAATCTCGCATTGACAGTCCTAACCCAGCAGAGCGCATGGCGGCGATCGCCGATTTGAGACATTGTACGCCCGCGGTGGCGGTGCCCCTGCTCAAGCGACGCATGTCTGATAAAGAATTTATTATCCGCTCCCTGGTGGCGGGGGGACTAGGTCGTCAAAAAACCGAGAGTGCCTTTGAAGCGCTGATTACATTGATTGAGTACGAAAACGACCCCAATGTCCGGGCGGAAGCCGCCAATTCTTTGGCTAAATTTGGTGAGCGTTCCCTGCCTTTTTTACTAGCTCTCTTTGAACAGGACGAGCATTGGTTAGTCCGACAAAGTATTTTGGCCGCTGTCTCCGCCTTTGATCATTCAGTAATTCTTTTGCAACTCTGTCAATGGGGCATCGTCGATCAGGACTCCTTTGTCCAACAAGCGGCGATCGCCTATTTGGCTGACCTCAGTGGAACGCCTTTAGAAGAGGAGGCCCTGGCGGTGTTATTGCCCCTAGCAACGGTGGCATCGGCGGATATCCGAGCCCACGCCGCCAGAACTCTGGGTTATTTTCAGCATCCCGAGGCCAAGGCTGCCCTCGCCGAACTTCAGCACGATAAGGATCACCATGTTGTCGGTGCGGTCCTAGAACGACTGTTGCTGGTCTAATCGCTGTCCTCTATTCTCAAACTTTATTTTTTTAACACCATGTTCCCTTCTCTCTTTGAAGCAACCAAAACCTACTGGCGCAAATTAGATGAACTAGACGCCGCCTACCAACAGGGCAAAATTCCCCTCCAGGAGGTAGATGCAAAAGTCGCAGAATTAATGGCAGATCTGGCCCAAGAGCGACGCACTGCCCTGACCTTTACCTGGCAAACCCTCCAGCAATGGTTAGTCAACCGCCGGGAAACTGTCTTTGGCGCTGCGATCGCCGTGATTGCGGTCTATGGCTGGATGCTCACCACTCGGGTATCCTGACCCTATCGCCTTTCAAGAACATAGCGAATGGTGTCTTTGTCTCCCACCCCTCCTAAAAGCGAGTCCAAAACCAACCCCACGCCCACCGTATCTTCCGGGGAAAAAATTCTTTGTCCCCATTGCCGACGCACCGCCAGCAATGGCGTCACCTGCAAAGGCATCTGTGTCGCGGACAATGACTATTGATTTGGTTTGGCTAAACGTTGACGTAGAATAAATTCGGCGATCGCCAAATCCACCGGTGTTGTCACCTTCAGGTTTGTTTCTTCCCCCTCAATAATTTTGACCTGGAATCCACATTTTTCCAATAACGCCGCATCATCGGTGACTTGCCAGCCCTCCGCCTTTCCCTGCTGATGACAGCCCTTGAGTAGAGCCAGATCAAAGCCCTGGGGAGTTTGGGCTGCCCACAATTGACGGCGATCGGGGGTGTCCTTGATCCAATGCCGATCATCCACAATTTTGATCGTGTCCTTGACAGAAATGGCGGCAATGAATCCTTGGCAGGAATCTAGGGCGATCGCACAACGGTTAAAAAGCTCTGGAGTCGCTAAACATCTCGCGCCGTCGTGGATCAAAACCGCGCGGGCTTCGGCGGGAAGGGCATTAAGTCCATTGAAAACAGAGGCTTGGCGAGTATCACCGCCGGGAATCAGCGTTACTGGTTTAGTGAGGTTAAGTTGGTCTAAAATCTCACCAAAGGCAGAGAAATCGTAGGGTTGTCCAATAATGCCAATCCAGCTAATGGTGTCGGCGGCCGCCGCCGCGAGCAAAGTCCAGGCTAAAATGGGTCGTCTCAGCAGGGGAATGAGTAGTTTATTTCCTTCTGCCCCCATGCGTTTTCCTACACCCGCCGCCGGAATTAATAAGTACATTCTTGGACTCCGTCGCAATTTAGACGTTTTTGATCTTGACATACTCTCCCGCAAAACTGCGATCATTGACAAAAAAGATTTAAGTTTCTGATATATTCACTATTATTTCCGTTATTATAATAACGGCTGAAAAAAACGAAAAAATATCAAAGTCCTACTTATCTAGCAAAACGTGTCATCTATCTTAGATATTTACAAGCAAAATAAACAACCAATATTAGATAAATCTATTCGTCAAATTCTTGGATTTACGGGAGATGGAGTCCTGAGAAATCATAATGAAACAAGTCAAGAGTTTAGGAATTTTTTATCCATTATTCCCACAGAGCATCTTGTTAAATATGCGAGTGAATGCCTAGATGATAAATTTACAGATAGTGGGCTGGTTTTGCAAGACATTGTAAATCAAGCTGGAAAAAGACTAGGGTTTACAATTGAATACGGTCTTTATCAAGGCTCAAAAAATACCATTGGTTACGATGGAATCTGGGATTTGAATCAGGATGGCGAAATTATCGTTGAGGTTAAGACAACAGATGCTTATCGCATAAATTTAGATCATATCTATAGTTATAAGCATAGATTACTGGAACAAAATCGCATTTCCAAAAACTCATCTATTTTGATTGTAGTTGGGCGTAAAGATACAGGAGACCTCGAAGCACAAATTCGAGGTAGTCGTTATGGCTGGGATTTTCGCTTGATTAGTGTAGAATCGCTGATGAAATTGGTAAATATCAAGGAAAATCTTAATGATGAAAAAACCATTAAACAAATTAGTGAAATTTTAAGACCTCTAGAATTTACCCGCTTAGATAAATTAATTGAAATTGTCTTTGAAACAACCCAGGATATTCATTCAGAATCAGTGATAGAGTTACTGAGTGATCCTGAGACCATTATAGAGAATAACAGTAATTTAACTGAACAAGACAACACTAAACAACGTACAACACCTGTTAGTTTTCAAGATAAATGTCTAAGTAAGATTGAAGAAAAATTTAATATTGACTTGATTAGAATGACCAGATCCGGGTATAAAGCCGCGACAGAAGATTTGGGTTTTTTATGTTCCATTTCTAAACAGCACGAAGGAAAAACCTATTCAAAGTATTGGTTCGCAATACATCCTCACCAAAGAGATTTTTTAGAAAAATTTAATAATGCTTATTGTATCTATGGATGTGGCAGTGAAGATACAACATTTGCTATTCCCTTTAATATTATCAAAAAGCAATTAGATTATTTATGGACAACAGAAAGAAATAATTCAATATATTGGCACATTGTAATTTATCAAAGAAATGGAAAATTTGAATGGCAAATACCCAAGCAAAATACCATCATCAATCTTGAAGAATACAAAATATAACTAAGTAGATAGATGCAATCAAACGAATTATTATGATCATTAAGTTTCATACTCTATCCCCCCCAGCCCCCCTTATTAAGGGGGGAGTCCTTAGGACGGGGGGATTTCATAAACATTTACGCTTACTTATCCTCAATGATTTCTAAATCCTGCCATTTGCTCTCTCCTTAGAGAAGAGAGAGCTAGGGAGAGAGTCAAAAACTATGACAGATTATCTCAAGATGTATTCCCTAAAAATAATCCCCTACCAGAGGAAATTCCAGCGCCCCCTCAAAACCCACCATGGAGTGTGGCAACAACGCGAAGGTATAGTAATCGAACTAGAAACAAGTGCCGGAAAAATTGGTCGCGGCGAAATTGCTCCCTTACCTTGGTTCGGCACAGAAACTCTGAACCAAGCCCAGGATTTTTGCCTAGGGTTTCAAGGAAAAATAACCCCAGAGGAAATTATTCAAATTCCTCAACATTTTCCCTGTTGTCAATTTGCCGTTGCTTCAGCTCAGCTAGAACTTAATTCTCCTCTTGCCGACGATCACCACAGTTCTTTAACCCATAGTTTTTTGTTACCTAGCGGAGCCATAGCCCTCGATGCCATCCTGACTCCTGGGGTTGAGCAATACAAAACCTTTAAATGGAAGATTGGAGTGGAGAATTTTGCTAGTGAACATCAGCTTTTAATAAAGTTATTGGAACAACTACCGCCCAAGGCTCGTTTGCGTCTCGATGCCAATGGCGGATTATCCCTCACCCAGGCCCAGGAGTGGTTAAGATTAAGCGATGATTTAAAGCAGATAGAATTTTTAGAGCAACCCCTAGCCCCCCAAGAATTGTCTACGATGCTTGAGCTGAGTCAATCCTTTAAAACGGCGATCGCCTTGGATGAATCGGTGTCTAATTTGCAGGATTTAGCCCAGGTTTATGACCACGGTTGGCGCGGGATTTATGTCCTAAAAGCAGCAATTCTCGGCTCTCCCCAACGATTAGACCAGTGGTTGCAATCTCACCCCATTGATGCGGTCTTTTCCTCTGTCTTTGAAACGGCGATCGGGCGGCGACGAGTACTGGCGCTGGCTCAACGCTACAACAATCCCCAGCGAGCCGTGGGATTTGGGGTAGATCACTGGTTTGTGGATGAAAGGTCATGATTACTAAGGTGCTAGAATCCTGGCTAACGAATCAATCGCTGGTGGGCGTTGAGCCTGGTTTGATGGAGCGAGTGAGATTCTATCAAAGGCAAATTCCGGGCAATATTCAGGTTTTGGTGGCAGACACTGACCCCTTCAATTTAATTGCTGTTTTTTTAGCCTGTTTAGATGCCCAAACCTCCGTTTTTCTTGCCAATCCTGACTGGAAAAAAGCAGAATGGCAGAAACTAGAAGGAGTCCTTAATCCTGATCTTGTCCTTGGAAATGTCCCTTCCATCACCTGGCAAGGTAAAAAACAAACCTTGGATTCTGTTTATATTTTTATTCCCACCGGCGGAACGTCAGGAAAAATAAAATTTGCAGCCCACACGTGGCAAACCTTAGGGGCTTCAGTTCAGGGGTTTCTATCCTATTTTGAACTCAAAGAAGTCAATTCTTTTTGTATTTTGCCGCTTTACCACGTCAGCGGATTCATGCAATTTCTACGCTCATTTTTGAGTGGGGGAAAGTTTTATTACACTGATTATCATGCCCTCAAAAAAAAACTGCCGTTGGAGGATTTTCAAGGCTGGTTTATTTCCCTAGTTCCGACCCAATTGCAATATTTATTGGACCAGCATCCGGTATGGTTACGGCAATTTCAAACAGTATTGCTAGGGGGCGCGCCCGCTGGAGCCAGTCTTTTGGCCCAAGCGAGAAAAGAGCAGATCCCTCTGGCTCCGACCTACGGCATGACCGAGACCGCGGCCCAGATTGCCACCCTGAAACCGGGGTCTTTCCTTCAGGCTCAGGCAGGAAACGGGAAAATTCTTCCTCATGCTCAGGTGAGCATTATTGATGACAAGGGTGAGCCGGTAGCCCCAGGAGAAACGGGCTTAATTTCCATTCAAAGTCAGTCCCTTTTTCACGGCTATTACCCCGAGATCAATCCCCTTTGTGAATTTATGCCGGGAGATCTGGGTTATTTTGATCGCCAGGGAAACCTACAGATCCTGGGGCGACAGAGTCAATGTATTATCACTGGAGGGGAAAAAGTGTTTCCGGCCGAAGTGGAAGCGGTCCTGGGGGCATCGGGTCAGATTAGCGATGTGGTGGTACTAGGATTACCCGATCGCCGCTGGGGAGAACGGGTGGTGGCGGTTTATGTGAGTGTAACCAACGCCAATCTAGACCAAAGCCTAGCGGATTATCTCAAACAACGTTTAGCTCGCTACAAATGCCCGAAACAATGGATTTCAGTGCCGACAATCCGGCGATCACCAGCGGGCAAAGTAGACTACAACGCCCTAAAAACGTGGTTGCTCTCAGAATGGGGCGAAACTTAAAACAAAGTGTAGATAAACGGGGCGATCGCCGATCCCTGGGTAAAGACAATCAAAGCGCCGAGGAGAACAAGGGTGATAATCAATGGAAAAAGCCAATACTTTTGACGCTCATCTAAAAATCCCCATACATCTTTCAATAAATCCCAAAAACCGTCCATTTTTCTTTCTTGCCTAGATTTGATAATTAGTTATTTTAGACTGTTTATGGCTTAATTCACTGGTTTTTCTGACAAGGGAGGCGCCGGAGGCTCTACGGGAATGTTAATGGTCGGTGGGGGTGTAGGCGTGGGCTCCAACTCAAGGCTGGTAGGTATGGTTTCGCTGGGCATGGGTGAGGGTGAGGGAATGATGGTCGGGGGAGTTTCCGGGGTAGGCGTTTCCACTGGAATCATCGGTGATAACTCCGGCTCTGGGCTACTGAGGGGAGGCAAGGATTCCGTGGGTAGGGGAGATGGCGAGGGAGTTTCGCTGGGCAGGGGAGACGGAGTGGGGGATGGAGAAAAGGTGGATTTGGGTCTTGGTGTGCGAATAATCTCTGGGGTTGCGGATTGCTCGGGGGTGGGTGAGATCACCGGCGTTTCGGTCACCTCTGGACGAGGCGCAGGGCGGCGATGCTTGGTGGCAAACCAAAATCCGGCGGTTAAGCCTGCAACAATGATCCCCAAAAATAATAGGGGCATGACCAGCCAGGTAATCCAGGGGGAGGAGGCGGGTTCGCTCACTTCGGTATCCAGTTCTCTCTCGGTTTTCATCAAGGGTATTGTTTTTCGAGGTCGAGGGGGACGAGTCGACGTTTGACCTTTGGGACTGACGACAACGGTCGCGGCGGTCCGGTCCTCCAGGGCGGCCGATTGATTCAACGCCGCTAACATCTCCCGGGCGGAACCGAAGCGGTCGCGGGGATTAAAAGGAATACACCGCTCCAAAATTCCGGCCAAAGCCGGGGACACGTGGGGCGCTTCCTGCCGCCAGAGAATTTCGCCACTGTGGGGGTCGTGGTCTAGGTATTGAGGCGTTTTGCCTGTGAGTAAAAAAATAGCGGTGAGTCCAAGACTATAGAGATCGCTGGCATAGACCGGACGCCCGGCGGCCTGTTCGCTAGCCATGTAGCCGGGAGTGCCGATCGCCACGGAATAGGCACTTTTCCCATCGGGGTTGACCACGGTTTCCATGGTTTCTTTGATGATGCCAAAGTCAATCAGGGTCGGCTTTCCATCCCGTGTCCGCAAAATAATATTGTCGGGTTTAATGTCACGATGAATAATGCGATGCTGGTGAACAAAGTCTAAGACGGGCAGTAGATTGACCAGTAAATTCTGCACGTCCTCCGACGAAAATTTACCCTGACGTTGGCACTGTTGGGTCAGGGTTAGTCCCTCAATCCATTCTTGGACTAGATAAAAATTGCCCGCTTCGCTGAAATAAGCATAGAGTTTGGGGATTTGGCTGTGATTTTCGCCTAATTCTTCTAAAATCGCCGCTTCTCGCTGAAATCGTTCCTGGAGCCAGGTGGGAATCTCCGGTTTTTCTAGGATCGGCTTGAGTTGCTTGATCACGCACTGGCGAGCGGAGGGCATATGGGTATCCACCGCCAAAAATGTCTCACCAAATCCCCCCCTGCCCAGGGTTTTGATGATTTCGTAGCGATTATTTAAGGGGGGTTTGCTCATAGACTATCGGGATCAGCCGGAGTGCTCTTCATCGTAACCGCTGGGACCGGGTCTGTGTCTAGCGCTAGGGACAGATTTTTGACCTGCCAGCCGGGAATGGTGAACTTCTCCCGGATTTCCGCCGCGTTTAGAGGAGGGGTTGCCCGAAAGTTCGTCTCAGAGGTGAGTAAAACGCTGAGGACACTCACAGGAACTTGAATAAATAAATTAGCCCCTAAAAAGGCGCCCGCCGCCACCAGGAGAGCTAAAACTCGGATCTGGGGTAAATCCACCACCACCATGGCGGCCAGGGGGGCATAGAAATAAATCCCCCCTAGTTTTAGCAGGAGTAGCAACGCCGTGAGCAGGGCAAATCCCCGTTGACGTGGGCGTAAAAAAAGACTCAGAATGCGTCGCTGGTCTTCCGTCAAATTTTCTGGCCGTAGAGCCACCAGCAAAATACTAAAAATCTCGAAGGGTCGTCGCCATTGCATCCAGAGAATAGGCCCAATGCCGGTGATCGCCAATAGACCCAGTTCTAAAAAATAAGGCGTTAAGGGTGTCCCCACCGCCAGGGCCAGCCAGACAACGATTAAGGCTAGGGGCGCTAGGGCGATCCCCGCCAGGTGAATCCAAAGAAACGGTTCTAAACGAAAGGATTTCATCGAAAATAGCTCCTGAACCCCGTCCTTTGGGCAAGACAAGACCTTCAAGACGGCTTTACATTTACCATTATCCGACAGGCTGGAATTTGCTGGCCTACCGCGAAAAACGGAGCCGTAAACTGAGGGAATTGCTGACAACCAAGACGGAACTGGTGGCCATCAAGCCAGCGGCGATCGCCGGACTGAGGGTAATCTGCCAGTGGGGTAGAAGGGCTCCGGCGGCGATGGGAATAGTAATCAGGTTATAACCCAGGGCCCAGAGCAGATTTTGGCGAATTTTTTGCACCGTGGCTCGGCTTAGGTCTAACGCGAGGAGCAGATCCGCCAATTGAGACCGCATCAAGACAATATCCGCTGTGGCAAGAGCCACCTCCGTTGACCCCGCTAGGGAAATGCCCAGATCCGCTTGGGCCAAGGCCGGTGCGTCATTAATGCCATCTCCCACCATGGCCACCACTTCCCCCGTTGCCTGGAGTTGTTGGATCAGGTCTACTTTTTGCTGGGGATGAACTTCAGAGTAGACTTCGCTAATACCCACCTGGGCAGCGATCACCTGGGCAATGGCGGCACGATCCCCGGTGAGTAAAATAGTTTTTAGTCCCCGCTGTCGCAAGGCCTCTAGGGTAGCGGGGGCATCGGCACGGAGCGGATCCGTTAGGGTCAAGACCCCCAGCAGGGTTTGAGCCTGGGCAACATAGACCGCTGTCCCAAGGGGAGTCGGAGCATCCGCCAAGGGCGTGAGGTCAACGTGATGCTGGGCGAGCCAGGCCAGATTGCCGGTTAAATAAATTTCCCCCTCGATGCGGGCCCGAACCCCAAGTCCCGGTTCGGTATGAAATTCCGTTGCCGCCAAAAGGGATAAGCCCTGGTGCTGGGCGCTATCCACCAGGGTCTGGGCCAGGGGATGGCGGGTTCCCTGCTCCACCGAGGCGGCCCATTGCAACAGTTGCTCTGGACTCGGGGCGGAAAAGAGCTGATAATGCTCAATTTCGGGTGTTCCTTGGGTCAGGGTGCCGGTTTTGTCAAAGACGAGGGTGGTTATTTTATTGGCTCGCTCTAGGATGTCGCCGCCCTTGATTAAAAGTCCCTTTTCGGCACCGATGCCCGTCCCGACCAAAATAGCGGTGGGGGTAGCCAAGCCCAGGGCACAGGGACAAGCCACCACCAAGACGGCGATCGCCAACTTGAGACTCAGCAGTAGCGGCGAAGTCGGCATTGATGCCATGGCTCCCATAGCCCCGTGGGATGCGTAGGAAACACTATGGCTTAGGACTTCAGGAAAAAGATCAACCCCCAGGGTCAACCAAAACCCCAAGGTCAAAGCGGCGATCACCAATACTCCGTAGGAAAAATAACCGGCCACGGTATCCGCTAACTGCTGAATCGGGGCTTTGCGGGTCTGGGCCTCCGCCACCGATTGAATAATTTGGGCTAGGGTGGTGTCCCGTCCGATGCGGGTCGCTTCTAGGATCAAGACCCCCGATTGGTTAAAACTACCGGCGATCGCCCTATCCCCCGGTTGTTTCAGCACCGGCAAGGATTCCCCCGTCACCAAGGACTCATCCACCGCCCCGGAGCCATTGACCACCAGTCCATCCACCGGAATTTTTTCGCTGGGCAAGACTTGAATCCATTCCCCAACACGGACCTGGGCCACCGGAATCTCGATGCCTTGACTCCCAGGGGCGCGGCCAATCAAACGGGCGATCGCCGGTTGTAGAGCCAGCAGACTGGTGAGGGCGGCGGCGGCCCGATGGCGGGCTTGTTTTTCTAGGGTTCTGCCCAACAAAATAAAGCCCAACAACATCACCGGTTCATCAAAAAAACATTCCCAGCCCAGGGACGGCACTAAAAATGCCCAGCAACTGGCAAAGTAGGCGCTCAGGGTTCCCAGGGATACCAAAGTATTCATGTTGGGCAAACCGTGGCGCAGACTCTTGGCCCCATCGATCAAAATTTCTCGACCGGGGATCAACAGGGCCAGGGTCGCCAAAAGCCAATGGAATCCTAATTCGCTAATAACCGGTAAATGGGGCCCGCCCAGGTGGTCTAGGTGGCCCAGCCCAGAAAACAAGATTAAAACGACGGCGACGATCAGCCCCTGACGTTGTTGTTGGAGAGCTTCGGTTTTGTGTAGCTGATTAGACAAAGCCTTGAACGTATCGTCTTCTGCTTGGCGTAACTGACTCGGAAACCCCCGCTCGCTGAGATGGTTCGCCAATTGCTGAGGATCGAGTTGACTGGGCTGATAATGCACCACCGCCACTTCAGTGATTAGATTGACTGAGGCCGACAGCACCCCCGAATTTTGCTTGAGTTGTCGCTCCACGGCCCCCACACACCCGGCACATTTCATACCGCCGACATCCAAGGTGGCGATCGCCGCAGGACTATCGGCTGTCGGGTCTAAAACAGAAACAGATTGAACCATTTGCAATACTATACCAATCAAAAAAAGGTGTTGAATTAATCGAGGTGTTTTATTATTAATTACTATTACTTACGGCGAGATTTCCAGCATCCAAGATAAATGTCTGACTTGGGATAGCGCATCTTCCCCTGAAATTGGTTCGATTAAGCCATCTAGAATCTCCTGACGACGTTTCTCGGCTTCCATTGTCCAAGCCGTTTGAATCATAGGGTCTGTGCCAAATTCAAGACTCTCAACTAATTTTTCTGCTAATAATCCTCTAGACAGGCTAGGCAGAGATAATAACTCTTCTGTAAGTTGTTCTATTGATCTCATAAATGTTCAAAATTAATCAGCTTTCATCCGCTAGTTTAGCAAATTATTAATCAATTAGTACAAAGATTGCATGAGAACATCTAATCAAGTGTGTGGGAAGTTCCACAGTGAACCCTGCGCCAATCCTGGGCCAACGTCTGCATTACCGACATTTCCGCTGGCTCAATGCGCTTTAAATTTGCCAAAATGAGTGCCATGCGCCCGTCTTTTGCAGGTTTTCCCGGTGGCGGGCCAGAAAATCCCAATAGAAATAGTTGAAGGGACAGGCATCGTTGCCCGTTCGGGCTTTGGGATTGTAGGGACATTGCTGGCAATAATCACTCATTTTATTGATGTAATTGGCAGAGGCCGCATAGGGTTTAGAAGCCAACACATCCCCGTCCGCAAACTGGCCCATAACCAAAACATTAGTTTGCATTACCCAGTCATAGGCATCGATAAAGGCGGCATGGAACCATGCTTCGAGTTATTGTCTAGGTTGAAAGTCGTTACTTCTTGCTGAAGCTTTTCGCCAATTTCATCCTCTGCTAAATCAAGGTCATAGTCCATTTGTAGACCTAACCAAAATCGGGGAGACATATTGAAATATAAGGCTAAGCGTAGGGCGGTATCAGCAGTAATACGACGTTTTCCTTGCACAATTTCGTTGATACGACGGGCAGGTACACGAATTGCTAAAGCCAGCTTATTTTGACTTAAACTCATTGGTTTCAAAAATTCTTCGAGGAGAACTTCGCCGGGATGGATAGGTTTCAGTTTGTCTGGATTCATGGGTTTATTTTTAATGGTAGTCAACAGTCAACAATTTCTACGTCTAGGGCTTCCCCGTTCTCCCATTGAAAACAAATACGCCATTGGGCATTAATGCGAATGCTATATTGTCCTTGGCGCACCGCGTAGCGGATCTCTGCGAGATCGCCTTTCAAAGCTTCTAATCGATTAGCTGGGGGAACTTTAAGGTCTTGTAACGTCTCGGCACGGTTTAGCATTTGGAGTTTTCTGAGAGCAACTTGTTGGATGTCGCTAGGCAGTCTGCGGGAGCGTTGTCGTTCAAAGATTTTTTGGGCTTCTTTATCTTTAAAGTTACGAATCACAGGGGAAAATAAGTGGACTAAACTCAGTATATAACGAGGAACGTTAAACGCCTAACCGTTGTGTTTTGGCGATCGCCTACGGGACGGCAAAACTCTACGACACCAACCGCGATGAAATGCAGGCGGAACTGAGAGCGATGGCGGATTACATGAGAACCGAAGGCTTTGGGAGGGTTAAGATATTGATGGGCTTCGCCTTGGATGAGGATGAAGAGATTGTCATGGCTTTGAACTTGACCACGAATGAACCAATTCACGGGAAACAATTACAGGTGGCCTCGTTTGAACCATTTCGTAGCCTGTATCAGCATGGGCCTTTGGGGGTTTAGGACAACGGTAAGATTTTCAATGTCAGCAGAGTTAAGGAAAGGTTCTTTCTGTCTAATGCTTTGCTGATAGGATGATATTTTCAGTATTTAACAGATGAGTCAGTGTCTTAATCCTGATTGTTTAGCGGTCAACCCAGAAAATTGCAAGTTTTGTCAGAAATGTGGTAGACCTCTGTGGCTGAAAGACCGTTACCAGGCAATCAAATTGATTGGCCAAGGGGGATTTGGTAAGACATTCTTGGCGATCGATCACGATAAGCCATCAAAGTCCTGGTGCGTGATCAAGCAGTCCTGTCCCCAAGTGTCTGGCACCAATGGCTTAGCCAAAGCAGAACAATTGTTTTCAGAAGAAGCTAGGCGGCTGGATGAGTTGGGACATCATGATCAAATCCCTAGTTTATTGGCTTATTTCATCATCGACGCACAGCAATATTTGGTGCAGGAATATATTGAAGGACAAAATCTGGAGCAGGAGTTACAGCAGTCAGGCGTTTTTCGTCAAGAGAAGATCGAGGAATTATTACTAGATCTTCTACCAGTGTTAGATTTTATTCACCAAAAGCCAGTTATTCATCGAGATATTAAACCAGAAAATATCATCCGTCGGGCAAAGGACAAGAAGTTGGTATTGGTTGATTTTGGGGCGGCAAAATTGGTTACATCTGTTAGTCGGTCTGTGACGGGAACTATTATAGGCTCGGCAGAATATTTACCTCCAGAGCAACAGAATGGAAAACCAATAATAGCAAGTGATTTGTATAGTTTAGGCGTAACCTGTCTCTATTTGTTAACAAGAACATCACCATTTCAGTTGTTTGACAGTGGTGAATTTGAATGGATATGGCGTGATTATTTAGCAGACAATCAAGTAAGTGAAGAATTTGGCAAAATATTGGATAAATTGGTAGCACCCGGTACGAAAAAACGTTATCAATCAGCGATGGAAGTGTTGCAAGTAATCCCTGGCAATAAAACTGTGATAAATCAACCGTTCAAAACAACTAGCAATAGTGGAACTGTGCCAAAACTTGGTGCTGAGTATTACTACCAAATGGGATTAGCTAAATATGAATTAAATGATTATACAGGTGCCTTTATTGATTTTAGCAAGGCAATAGAAGTTGATCCTCGGGATGCTTTTTCTTACTTTTTGAGAGGCAGAGCGAAATATAAATTAAAAGACTATACAGGTGCCATTAGTGATTTTAGTAAGGCAATAGAAATTGATCCTTGGGATGCTTTTGCTTACTATTGGAGAGGCGGAGCAAAATATGAATTAAAAGATTATACAGGTGCCATTATTGATTTTAGTAAGGCAATAGAAATTAATCCTCAGTATGCTAATGCTTACTTTTCGAGAGGCAGAGCTAAAAATGAATTAAAAGATTATACAGGTGCCATTATTGATTTTAGTAAGGCAATTGAAATTGATCCTCAGTATGCTGATGCTTACTTTTCGAGAGGCAGAGCGAAATACTTCTTAAAAGAATATGCAGGGGCTATTATTGATTTTAGTAAGGCAATTGAAATTGATCCTCAGTATGCTTATACTTACAATTGGAGAGGCTTAGCAAAATACTCTTTGGGAGATTATGCAGGTTCCATTATTGACTACAGTAAGACAATAGAAATTGTTCCTTATTATGCTATTGCTTACAATAATCGAGGCTCAACGAAATATGAATTAAAAGAATATGCAGGTGCCATTATTGATTTTAGTAAGGCAATAGAAATTAATCCTCAGTATGCTTATGCTTACAATTGGAGAGGCTTAGCAAAATACTCTTTGGGAGATTATGCAGGTTCCATTATTGATTTTAATAAGGCAATAGAAATTGATCCTGACAATACCACATTTAAGAAAAATAAAGAGCAAGCAGAAAATAAAGAACAAGCAGAATCCAAACTCAATTCTGATGGTGCTGGAACAGCAATAGGTATGGTTGTTGGTGGTCTAATTGGTGGCCCTTTAGGAGTAGCTGTAGGCGGCGTAGGTGGCGCTATGTTGGGTGAATGGATTAAATCCTCGGGGAAAAAATAATCTCTCTATATTTGAAACATCCCTCTTTGTTCTTACTACGTTAAAACTTTGATTTATCGTTAAAAATGTCTTCTGTGCCAATAGTTTTAATAGAACGGATCATTGCATTCTGAATATCACGGCTATCATGTTAAGCTCTGTCATCGACCAATATAATTACTACGGCGATCGCCAACTAATCCCCAGGATGAAACGTCTGGCTTAATCATGTCTTTGACTGTCAGCCTCCGGCAGATTTATCCCTGGGCAACCCGAAACCGGATTACATTGAATCAATGAATGTGGCGATCGCCTTGGAACCCAAATCTTCAAGCCACAGACTGAATTAACTGCTTATATTGACTCAGAAGTTCAATCCACTTCAGACCAACAGCGGCCACGGATTCAACAAAAACTTGAGTACGCTGGGGGCTAAATACATAGATTTTGATCGCATCAGGCAAACGCGGCGCAACCCCACAGTCATAACTGGCGACTCTATCTATTTGCCTCAAACCCCCAATGGCTAGGAAATAGACCCTGATCTTGCCAAAATAATGGATATTGCACGGCAGAGCATCAAAAAATACCGTAATACTCTGATTAACTTGACGCAATAAACTAAATCTTTAATTTTCAGCGAGGCATCATGTTAGATATTCAATTTTCCGTAAATCCTACTACCGAACAAAAACTCAGAAAAATCCTTAATAGTGTCAGCAATAAAGAAAGCTTTGCCCAAGGAATTATTGATTATCAAATTCAGGAACGACAAAAAAGTATCCTCAATTTAAAACTAGACTTAAAAGAATTCGAGCAGAAATATCAAATGTCATCGGATATATTTTATGAGCAATTTTCTCAGGGAGCGTTAGGTGATGAAGCAGATTTCATGATTTGGTCAGGCTTAATTGAAATGCTAGAGCAAAATAAATCTGAGCTTGAAGAACTACAATGATCGAGAAATATTTTTGGCAAATTGAAAAAACCAAGGAAAACAGTCAATTTTACCCTAGTCATATCACTGTGTCGTCGAGGAAAATCTTTTATTAGACTGCCGCTTAATTGGCAGTTTTACTAATCTATCTTGATGACTCATTTGTTTTTTTTGTAAATCATTAAAAATTGCCCGTAAATCATATTCAAATGATTGAGCATATTTTTCTCTATATTGATGAATTTCATCGAGAATTTCATTTTTATACATGATTAAACCTCAAGGTTATATCCAATAAGTTCATAGGGAGTGCAAATGACTGGCAGAATGTAACCGAGATCTGAACTAATCTGTGTTAACTTACGCTGAATTTGTGCATTCGCCATGTGCTTACAGTTCCACGTTAGCAAATAATCTAGACCATAAACGGTTGCTAGCGCCATATGGAGGGCATCGTTGGCGGCTTTATCCGGCAGATTACTTTGATTCAGAAAAGCTTGGGCGAGTTCAAAGGCTTCTTCTGTCAATTCCAAAAACATCAACGATTGTAATAAATTTAGTCGCTGGATAGCGATCACTGAATCACCTTTACTAGCTTCATCTTCAACAAGTTCCGATGCATACAGGGCAAATATAAAACGATAGTCTTCCCACCAATCCTGAGTAATCTTCACATTGGCGGCAACAATCAAATTGTCTGTTGGTCTGGCCGTTAGATGTCCAAAAATGCTGGTTTCGATATAGACACTTTCCATCAATGACGACTTGGAGTTATTGTTAAACAATTATCCTAGAGGATTTTGATGGCGATCGCCCTGATTTATCAGTGTATTTCCCAATAAAAGACCCAAAATCAACAACGGTGAACTCAACGGGAGCCATAACCCAAAACCCCAAAGCGCCAGCCAAGAAACCCCCGTCACTCCAAGCAGTAAACCCAGCAATAGAAGCTGTTGCTGGCGTCGGGAACCTTCAACAATGATCACCAGAGCCAAACCTCCAGCCCCCAAACCGCCCCAGAGGGCAATCCATAACCCTTCTCCCCAGGCCGGTAAAAACCAGTAAAGCGGCTGTCCCGCCAATACCGCATCCAAAATTTGCTTCACCATTTGGGCATGAATGACCACGCCGGGGATTTCTTCCTCAAAAACGGTACGGTGCTGATCCTTATGACCATAGCCCAACAGCACCACCTTATCCTTCAGGTCGAGACGTTGCTCTTGGTCGGCATAGAGAGTCGATAAACTAATCTCCCGAATCGTGCCACGGGGATAACCACGAAAGAGAATTTGATAGCCACCGACTTGCCCAGGACGATAAATGCCGGAACGCTGGGATAATGGCAAAAAAACGGTTTGATTGAAGGTCAATACCTCTCCAGAATTGGGCGTAATTCCCGCCTCTGCCAGATAATTCAGCGCCAAGGAAAACGCCATGGATTGGGTAGCAGGGCAAGCTGAAGTGTCTGAGTAATCACCAGCTAGCAGTTGCCGTCGAATCACCTGATCGGGATCAATCGGTAAATTAATAAAGGTTAAAAAATCTGGATTAACTTGGGTTGGGGGCAATAATTCATCTCCCTCTTGATTCATAAAACCGCAGGCAACTAACAGGCGGTCTCCTTGGGCCAACACGGCGGACAACGACGAATTTTCTTCAGCGGCGATCGGTAAATCGCGGGCAATGTCTAAGCCAATCCAGCGGGGGTTGTAACGCTGAATTTTGGTCAATGCCTCTACCAACGCCCCATCAGAAATGACATCATTACCCATCGGAGATTGTGAACCATTCTGCCGCAAAATATCCAAATCATTTTGGTCAACGGTAACGACCACCAAGCGTTCATCCACCGCCGTATCCACGGGTTGAGTGCGTACCAAGCCATCAAATAATTTGAGATCCAGTCCTTGGGTAAGGCCAGAAAATCTTAGCCCCAAACTCAGCAGGGTCAGCCCCAGGGTCAAAGCACCCAGACGATGTAGTGAGCGGGGTTTTTGCCGTAATTCTCGCCATAGAGGAGCAGGAAAGGCAGGATTTTGGTGAATAATGGGCAACCACCCCACCCCAGGATAAAGTCGGTCAAATTCTTCTAAATCCGTGAGACTTTCCCGCACCGCTTCAAATACTGATCGCCCGGCTTGCACATAACCTTTAAAAAAACTCTCCAGAAAACGATGGGCGACGCTGTCGGGAACTTCTTCCTTCATGGAAATCACGGTGCTGATGCCATAATCTAAAAGGGTTTCGGCTAACTGACTACTGGCACAGGAATTGAAAATCGCAATCTTTAAGCCATTGGCGATCGCCCGTTGAAAGGCCAATTGCAAATCGGCGATTGTCACTCCGTCTTTTTCGGCCAACAACATCGCCGCCAAATCTTGATCATAGAAGGCTTCACTATGCCCGGAATAAACGAATAGATCAAAGCCCCGCTCATCTTTTAGGGTTTGGCTCAGGGTGGCGTAACTCGGTTGATGCAGGGAAACCACCTCAACGGGCCGGACTGACGGTTGTCGCAGAAAATTTAACTGATTACCTGACGGGGCTAACTGCGCCAAAACAGCCTGGTCAGGCTCCAGATTAATGCCGTCATCGTGTCCCATCAGATGGAGAATCCGAATCGCCGGAGAAAAATAGTGGCGGAGACGAACCTGACTCGCAGACCGAGAAAAGGCGATCGGCGCAGACTGAGGGCGACCGTATTGATAGGTATTGACCCCGAAATAAACTGATGGCTGGGCAAGGAACTGGGGAGCCGAAAATAACGGCCATTCCGACCAGGGTAATTTTGAGAGGATGTCCGCCGCTTCGGGGGATTCTCGATAGAGCGATTGGCTGAGTTGAATAATGACCTGGGTTTCGAGATTTTCGGGGTTGAGCCAACGAATAATTTGTTTTTCCAATGCTTGCCATTCTGGGGTCGTCGTTGTTAACCACTGCACCATCGCTTGTTTTAAAGCTTCTTTGTGTTGCTTATCCCACAGCGGCTCATAACGGCTGGCGATCGCCTGCATACTGGTGATTTTGATGCCCCGTTGTCGTTGGGGAAAGCCACTGCGGGCGGTGGTAATGGCACCAACCCAACGTTCATAGAGTTGAGCAAATCCTAATGGCGGTTCTGATTCGCCTAAAAATGGGGGTAAACGCGCGTAAAAGTCTTTTTGCTGGACAAGATTGCGCCCACCCTGTTGAGTTTCCACATCCAAGGCAACGCTGAAACCCGATTCAAAGTCCCCAGCAATCACCTTCAAAATAATCCATTGCATATCCATAGCTGCGTAGATTTCTACAGATGCACGTCCTCTGTGACGCTGAAATCCCCTAAGGATACCCTCACGCGAAAATCCGTCCCCGGTTCGATATCGAGGGTGATTTTGAGGATATTTTTCGGCATGGCTTGATTTTCTGCGACGACAATTTCATCAATCAAATCATCTGTCTCCGACAGTAAACTCAACCGCAATCCGACGGGGAGTGACTGATTTGGCTCCAGGGATTTGAGTTCAATAATGCCTGAAATTTCCTGCTGTTGATTGGGCATCAAAGAAATCATTAATTCCAAAGGCGTACCCAGTACCTCTAAGTTTGTGCCAATCATCTTTTTTAAACAATGGGCCGCTTGGGGATGCTGGGGATCGAGTCGGGCCAAAGTTCCCGCCGCTAACCAACGAGTATCGTTGTTTTGAGTCTCGTCAATGATTTTGACCAACTCAGCCATGGCCAAGGACTGATTTTCCTCTTTTGCCAATTCTCCCAACGTAATAATCAGTCGTTGCTGGGCGGTGTCATCGCTAGCTTCTTGAAGTTTGGTGATGACTTTCTCCAAAGTACTGGCACCTCGTGCGCGGGAAAAACTCGGTTCCCAAAAGAAGAATTCGCCGATTTCCCAAGCATTTTCCTGGGCAGTTGTAACCCAGTTTTGAATGGTTCTCGCTAACCCATGGAGCGTCCTTTGCATCGTCTCTGGGATGATGTTAGCGGCCCGAGTTTCGGCGATCGCCAACACACTAAATAAAGTATCAATAGGTTGGAAATGTTGTTTTGCAATGCTTTCCGTTTGTACAGATTGCAAAAATCCCACTAACTGACCGGACAGTAGATCGTCATTAATTTCGACCATGAGGTAACCCAGGCGGTCTGTCCATACCTCCGCTGGGATGTGTGCTGTTTGTTCCCCAGCGGCGATCGCCCGACACTCTAAGCGCCCCAAGCCAGGGAGATAAATATCGGCAACCTCGTCTCCTAGATGAATCAACGGGTTAACACAATAACTTTTCTGCCAATCGTAAGCAATGCCATAAATATCCAGCCAATGGCTCACCGCTCTGACGGCCAATAAATTTTGGATCAATTGTTTTAAACGAGGTTGAGGACAACCAGATTGCACCGCAATCCGTTGCACAAATTGGCGATCGTTTGCAGTCAGAGGAATTGTTGTCGTAGGCATTAAAATTGGCATTTTTTTAGGGATTTATATAATCATGAAAAATAGCTCGAAGACCTTAGCTAATCAGTTATCGGCTATTCCTGAAACTTTTATGCACAACTTCCAAAATTAGGGACATGAGACGGAATTCATAAAATCGCTCTAGCTCGACGGGGTTAACCTGTAACGCTTCCGCTACCTGCACCAATCCCTGTCTAGGGTGTTGGATGGTGATCAAGAGCTTTTCAAGTACAATTCGGGCGGTAATCTCCGGTTTTCCGCGTAACGTTAGGGTTCGCAATTGGGGGTCTAATTTTACCCACTCGGACAGATAGTCATGAAAATTTAGATGCTCAAACCGTTTCTGCTTACTCAATCCTCGCAGATGCTCACAGGGATTAATCGGCGTATCTGGCGGAGAAAAGTCAAAGTTTGCTTCTACAAACTGAATGAGTCGGGTTCGACATTGGCGTTCATAAAAACTGCTTAAAGTGGCAATGGATGTGCCATAGTCCCTGGCTAATGTACTCCATTCTCCTTCTTCGACAAATCGCTTTTGTAGTAATCCTTGGGCCGTGATTTCCGGTCGATTTTTAATCGTGATTGTTTGTAGCTCCCGGTCTTCGGCAATCCAGTGTTCAATCTCTTCTTTCATTAATTTTGCCTGGCTACCATAGGAGGGGGAAACCATCATGGCAAAAAGATCCCGGCTATCATCTTCTGGATCGGTGGTTTGTATTGTTTGCTCAGCGCATTTGTGAAATTTCGCTTGCTGGGTCTTAAATTCATTCTTGAGACGAAAGTTTAACCAAGTGGCGACTTGGGCTATTGCCGGGTCATACTCACCATAATGTCGATAGAAATATTCCAATGTCTTTAACCACGCCTCACTGTAGGCATCCCGGTACTGCTCTTCATAGTTGTGCCAGAGTTTTCCAGCTGGACAGTCTTAAGTTTTTGACTGGAACCAGGCTTTGCCCTAAGCAGCTAAGGATGGTGTATCAGGAGGTTGAAACCGATCAAGTTTAGCGGTCAGGAATTTAGGCAAAAGTAGAGAGGGTGGGCTTTTGGAAAAAA
>JBGSZT010000169.1:0-2793 GCA_041750255.1 Synechocystis sp. | reverse complement strand
CGCCGCTTGTTCGAGGCTATTGGCTTGGCGTTCCAGCCAGAGATCGATAGGAGAAATCGGCACGATCAAGCGGCGTGCCTCGCGCACGGCTTCGAGGACAGGGGTGGGATCAATGGGAGTATAGCTGACTTGGGGGAGTTCTTGGGCGTTTTTGGCGAAAAACTCCTCCTTAACTTCACTTGACCAGGCGATCGTTCGCAAAATGCGTATCGGACGGCTGGCTTGGTACAGTAAACTAGCTACCTGGCGGATTCGGTCTTTTTCCTGGTCACTGACTTGAGCATTCATTTTGCTTTACCTATAATTGCAAATTGTTAGCCGCCGGGCCATAATTAGTGGGATCGGCTTCATAGTTAGGCGCAAAAATCCGAATTCCAACTTCAGCACAACTATCTCGAATATTTTCATTCAATTGGGAGCGAGCCTCGTCAATTTCTTTTAAGGTTTTGTCCTTGAAATATTCCACATTGATATAGACATTGAGCAGGTAAGTGACGTAAACGTCGTTCAGTTCCCCTTGTAGTACGAAAGGTTCGGGAGACGTGAGCATCCCCTCAGTCCGCAGTGCGGCTTGGCTCAGAGCTTGGTAGGCTTCCCGCCAAGGAACTTCGTAACCTAAATATACCGGCGTTCGCAAGATCAGCGGCTGCTTTAACTCTCGATAGCCAAAACTGAAGTTCTCAATGGAACTGCTGCTAATTTGTGAATTGGGAATGCTGATGACGACATTCGTAGGAGTCAGGATGCGGGTTACCAGCAGGGTGGTTTCGAGAACTTTCCCTGTGATTTCTCCAATTTTAATACGATCGCCAACACGAAAGGCACGAGTATAGATCAAAACACTGCCAGAAACCAGATTGGAAATAACAGAAGTAGAGCCGAGAGAAATCAGCAGCCCTAAAAAGACGGAGACCCCTTGAAATGCGGGAGACTGGAAGCCAGGTAACAGGGGAAAGACAATCACCGCCGCTAGGGCAATAATGATAAAACTGACTATCCTTTGGGTAGGTTCAGCCCACTCAGGATAGAACCCAGGTAAAGAAAACGTTCCTTCGCCCAATTCTCGGAAGAAGGGTTTGGAGAGGCGCACGAGGAAGTAGGTAGCGGCAACGACGAGCACAATCGTCAACAAACTTGGCAAATAATTGACAAACGCCTGTCCCCCCTTTTGTAACGTCTCTACCAGAGAGCCCTCAAAGGTCTTTGCCAATCCCCTCGTCCAGGGGAATTGCCTGAGGACAAAGGGAAAATAGGCTAGCAATAGCCCCAGAATAATGGACGCCTGAACGAGCCGGGCGAGCCAAATGAGGAGATCGTCCAATTGGTTGGCGCGAATCAGTTCCCAATTGCCATACCGCACCGGATGAATGTAGGACTCTCCCAAAACTTTGATTTGCTGGTAAATTCTGGCAAAGATATTATTGGTAATCCATAGAGCAAGAATGAGAACAGCAGTGGCGAACACACTCCAGAAAGTAGCCCAGAGGAGATACTGCAAGCTGCGTTCCTGTCGATAGCGGCTGACTGCCTCCTTGATTTTTTGTGAATACTCTTGCGCTAATTCCGGTCGGGATTTGCCAGCTATTTGGGCATCTGCGTTGGAGATCGCGATTAGAGAAATATTGCCGGCACCAATTACTGACAGAGGGATGCCGTCTTTGTCCCCCGTATAGACTTCAAGTTCGTCGTGGGATAGGGCTTGGTTGTCAGCAAATTCTCTCAAGTTTTGGCTAAGGCGCTCGGCACGTTCCTGGGGAGATAAAACGCCTAGTCCAGTTTGAAGGACAAACAGGGTTTCATTCTCCAGGATCACTGGCCCACGGTTGGGTTGACTCGCAGTTGGTGTGGGTTGAGGGGAGGCCTCATTCTGTGCCACGACTAGGGGAATGGTGGTGACGATCACAAAGGCGACGAGCAGCCAGGCGATAAACGTTTGTCCGATTTTTTTCATCTCAGGTTCATTCCATTGCTGTTGAGCCATTATCCTGGCTGCCTCAATTTAAACACCTGGTATCCCCATGCGGGTAAGTCCAGATAGAGTCCGGGTGAAAGCAGACTGTCGCCACTGCAATCGTAACTTTCCGCTCCTCCCATTAAATCCTTAAGCCGATGTATCTGTCCGCTGAGATCCGGCCAGGGGAGGGGAATATAACGCCGCGTTCTCGACTTTTTGCAAGACGGGCCTGTCACTGCTATCAGCCCAAGACCAAGTATTGCGGAACCAGAGGGTCGGTAATACGTGTAGGGTTGCAGCTTCGGACCCGCGATTGGCGACGCTGATTTTAATCAGGATATCTTCAGGACCATCGGCTTTGGAGTATTCGAGGAAGATATCGAAATAGCGATCGCCGTCAAAAAGGCCAGCAACTTCCGGGCTATCAGCATGGTCAGCAAATTAAGAAGCATTACTAATAGCAACAAGCCCATTATTTGCAGCCACAATTGCTGGTTCCCCTCACTCAAGACCATCAGGGCTAAAATCGCCACAATGCCAGGAGGGGTGACAATCGTGGGAATCACTAAACGGGAAATCAGCATCGACGCAGGCACAGAATCAGCACGATCACCGGTGAGGCTAATGTCGCTCTCAAGGCAACCGTCCGACAAAAGGGGGCATCGGCACCAGCAGTTAGCTGGACGAAAGGAATGATCGTTTTAATCTCTTGGGGTCGAATTCCCCGCCGCTTGCGGCGCTAAAATAAATAAATGAGTGAGTATGTTCATAAAAGCCATAACGTAACAGTTTTGCTATACCATCTAGTTTTTCCAGCGAAGTACAGAAGAGCCGTATTT
>JBGSZT010000168.1:0-21239 GCA_041750255.1 Synechocystis sp. | reverse complement strand
TTTTTTCCAAAAGCCCACCCTCTCTACTTTTGCCTAAATTCCTGACCGCTAAACTTGATCGGTTTCAACCTCCTGATACACCATCCTTAGCTGCTTAGGGCAAAGCCTGGTTCCAGTCAAAAACTTAAGACTGTCCAGCTGTTATAGCCATCAACAATTCTGCTAAATCCACCCAATCCAGGAATTAGATAGGTATCCGTAAACAAACGAGTTGGCTTAATTCCATCTCCTATATCTCCCCCATTAGGGTCATCCCCTTCTAGTTTCAACTCTTTTAGCCGGTTACCTAAACTTGTGACTATCTGCCCAATTACTTGACCAGAAACATTCCAAAGGTCTGTACCATCTTTTTGTAGGACACTACCCATGATTCCAGGCAGAATCACGATCATATCTCGCATAGGAGTTTTGTCCGCCATCTCTATCTCTCCAGCGTGGGTTCTATTTCCTATCAATCAATTATGACGTAATTTTTCTCCCATCCCCCGAACTATAATGCTCCCCGGAAATCGGATAGTAGATTAAGAGAGAGGTACTTGGTGGTGCAGAAAAGTCCTGAAAGCCTTGATAGGATAGCAATAGTGGCAAAAGGTGGGGATTGTATGAGATGCTCAAGTTCCTAAACCAAAGCAAGCTCATGTCAACTCCCCTACTTCATAGTCAACTGTACGCTCAACTGAGTCAAGGTCACACAGTCCCTGCTCCGTCCAAGACTTTATGGACTTCATGGTAGAAATATACCCAGACTGCGCCAACAAAACCTTGATTCCACGATTCTATGAGCTTAAAAGTATTTTAAAACCAGAATGAACTTAGAAGCTGTTAACGCCAAACTGCACTGAGTCAGTATCCGACAAAAAAGTGAGCGGATCTATCTCAGAGCGACCCTCACCGTACAAGTACAAGCCAAGCCGATGATGGGATTTGAACCCACGACCAACTGATTACGAATCAGCTACTCTACCACTGAGCTACATCGGCAAAACATCTCGGAGATATAATATAGCATTGAATGTCCCCTTCAAAAACGAGAAAATCCTCTTCATGACGGATCCCAATCTAAAAAATGGTCTCTCGCCCGAAAAGTATGCTCGACTAAAGGCGGAGGCTAATGCTCCTTATCGCGGACTGCGTAAATTTATCTATCTTGGACTGGGGGCATCGGGGTTTATCGGGGTTGTGGTCTTTTTCTTTCAACTCCTGGCGGGACGCGACCCCATCAGTGTTTTACCCAATTTGGCTCTGCAAGTTGGAGTCGTTGTTTTGATGCTTTGGTTTTTTCTGCGAGAAGCTCCCTAGCTTGTGGGCATATGCTCAGTGATGGCTGTGGACTAAGGATTGGTATTGAGTTTTGCTGATCCGTCCGGCTTCGTAGAGAGTTTGGGTAATTTCTGAAATGGTTAACACCGCATAGGCATTAAACCCGGCGGCTTTGATGCGTTGATTTACCCCGCCTTCATGATCAATAAAAACTACTATATCCTCGACGGTTAAGCCCGCAGATTGAATTTTTTGGGCTCCTTCGATGGCACTCTTGCCAGAAATAAGTACATCATCCACTACTACGACTTTTTCGCCGGGTTTATAGTTGCCTTCAATTAAGCGCCGAGTCCCGTGGGCTTTAACTTCCTTACGTGGATAAATCATGGGATGGTGCAATAACAAGGATAAACCTGTCGCTGTAGGGAGAGATCCGTAGGGAATGCCAGCAATTCGGTCAAAATTCAACCTTTCTAGGATTTCGGCGTAGGCCTGGAGAACCTGGTGGAAAATTTGAGGATTGGAAATAATACGACGCAGGTCAATGTAATAGGAAAACGTTGCCCCTGAGGCTTGAACGTACTCTCCGAAGAGGAGACACCCAATGTCAAAGAGTTGCAAAATTAGCTCTTGGTGGGGATGCTGGTCTAAAAAGCAAAGGTCCGGTGTCCAGAGGTCGCAATGGGCATCTGGGGCGATCGCCTGTTGACGGGCATGGTTAATCGTGGTGTTGAGCTTATCAATTTTCTGAACGATATCCGGGGCATTGAGATAATCCTGGGGAACTGGAATCAATAATCCTTCACCTTGGCTATCAAAACCAGCGCGCAACAGCGATTCAAAATTACTCGCTTCTCCCCAAATACTCCGTAATAATAGGGTTCGTTCCGGCGCGGTTTGTCGAATTTGATGCAACACATTGGGATCATCGGTGCCAACTTCTAGATAGAGTTGCTCTGCTGTTCCCCAGGTTTGCACGTTTTTGACGACTTGCAAATAATAAGGATTTTCTCGGTCAGGAAAATGCTGAAGGGCCGTGGCTCCAGGGTTGGAGGTATGGCAGAGTATAAATATATCTTTATCGGCATAGACCAAAAAAGGGGCGGCGTGGTCTTGCCCGGCAAAGGGAGTGAGGGTAACGGCATCGACTCGCCAGGATTCAAAAATGACCTTGGCAAACACCGTACTGGTATTTAAGTCGCTGTGTTTTGCATCCAAAATAATGGGAATGGTGCTGGGAATCTTCGCTAGAATCCGCCGCAGTAGCGTCAGTCCTTCACTCCCCAAAATGGTGTAAAAGCCGAGGGTCGGTTTATAGGCACATACCTGGGACTGGGTTTGGTCGATGATGATGCTCAGCCATCGTTCCAATCGCTCTGTGAGGTTAATAGTTAGATCGCCGGGAGAGGTTGTGGGCATCATCTCTGGGTTGGGATCCAAGGCTAAGACCAAAAGACTCTGGTTATCGGCGATCGCCTGCTGAAGCTTTTGAGAAAAGTTCATGGCGCTTCATCAGAACCAGTAGAGTCATCATCATCTAGAAGATCATCCAGGTCATCGACCGGCTCAGCCTCTGGGGTTAAGGTTTCTGGCTCCATCTCCGGTTGCTCCGATTCCTCGGCAGGGGGAGCCGGGGACTCCTCTTCAATTATATGACTGCCATCCTCTTCGATGGGTGTCGCCATGACTACGGCTTCTTCAATCACGGCGATCGCCTCTGGTTCTACATCAGGTGGAGGTTCAGCAACAGATTGTTCTTGGGGAATTTCGATCTCCTCTTGCCTCGTCAGTTCTTCGATCACGGACTTGGTAATCGCCTCTGTGCTGGTATCCGTCACAGCATCCGGCTCATCCCATTCCTCTAGCGCTGAATCTTGACTATCTGCTTCCGCTAGAGCTTCGATGATGGTCTCTGGCTTCGGTTTGGGTTGGGGGCGGGCAAATAAACGACTAAAAAATCCGGCTTGTTTAGGTTTGGGGGCCGGGCTAGTCGTAGGAGGGACTTTTTGTTCAGGCACGTCTGCCGGAGCAACGGTTTCTGCTACGTTTTCTTTTACTAATTCTGTCTCAACGGGAAGCTCAGGGCTGGGTTCTTCCGCTTCCGTGGGCGTGGAAATTATCTCTTCCTCTGCTTCAGGCACTTCAACAATAACTTTTGTTTCTTGCGAAGGAGTGATTTCTTCTGCTGCTTTTGTCTCTACGGGAACCTCAGGGCTGGGTTGCGGAGGCTCTATTTTAGTTTTGGACGGCATAACAACGGGTTTCTTTTTCAAGCCGCCGGAGAGCCAATCTAAAACGGAAAAGGATTTGACCTCTTCCATGCCCACCGTATTGGCGATCATCCCTCGTAGTTTTAGAGTCTGCCAGGCAAAGGAAAGCAGCAAAACCGAGGCGGCAACTTGGCCTAACAAGACAGCGCCGGTTAAGCGTTGAGCGCAGAGCCAGAGCACCAAGGCATAGAAAAAGCCGACGCCACTCCAGAGAAAATCATCTTTGCGATGGAGCCTAGGGGCGAAAAAAGCTGAAAAGAAAAAGACGACACTGGCTAAACCAACAGCAATAGAAAGGATAAAGGCCAACATGGGACGTTGCTCCGTCAAAAATCCACTCCTACATTGTGGTCTATCTTGACTCCTCTTTGATTGAAGATTTCTAACGTCTAGTCTGGGACTCCCTCATTTTCTGGATAAATAATGAGTCTAAAATATATTTCAATGCTAAGATGATAGACTGTGTCGAAATTTCCGCAGTCCATATGCCAAAACTCAAAACTCGCAAAGCTGCCGCCAAGCGTTTTCGTCCTACGGGTAGTGGGAAAAAAATTGTGCGTCGGAAAGCCTTTAAAAATCATTTACTCGAGCACAAAAGCTCTGAACAGCGGCGCCGTCGTCTTTCTCATTCTGCCTTGGTGCATGAAGCAGATGAAAAGAACGTGCGCTTAATGTTGCCGTATATGTAACGCCTGAAGAGATTCAGTATTCCTTCATTAAAAACCATAGAGAATCGCCATGACTAGGGTAAAACGGGGTAACGTCGCCCGCAAACGTCGTAAAAAAATTCTTAAATTAGCAAAAGGCTTTAGAGGTTCGCATTCTAAGCTCTTCCGCACTGCCAACCAGCAGGTGATGAAGGCCCTTCGTAATGCCTACCGTGACCGCCGTAAACGCAAACGCGACTTCCGTCGTCTTTGGATCGCTCGTATTAATGCGGCGGCCAGGGCAGAAGGCATGAGCTACAGCAAATTTACGGGTCAGTTGAAGAAAGCAAATATTGAACTCAACCGTAAAATGTTGGCCCAACTCGCAATCCTAGACCCCCAAGCCTTTAGTGACGTGGTCAAATTGGCTGCTCAGACCCAGTAATTGTTTTCTCATCCAGTAGGCTTTCTTAATGTCCTACAAAATTTCAAGTCGAAGTTCTTTGACAAGCTCGGTTTCCAGTGAGGAAGTCGGGTTTGTTTTTTGGGGATAAATAGCAAAAATACCCTCCGTCGGGAAGGTATTTCGAGCCAAGGCCAATGACCGGCACTTCTAGAGGTCGCCACCCCGAAATGCGAGTACAAAAATAACGACAGGGCCCGCAATCATAATTAAAGAAACAAACGTCAATTGAAAAATGGGTTCTAAATTAAGGGCGGCTATTAAATCCATAATGTCTCCAGAAAAATAATCAAGGTTTGCTAAGTATTCGGCGGTTACAGCTGGGAACCAATCAAAAAACCATTGTCTATCATAGCTGGCTTAGTTTCGCTCTTTTTCAGCTAAGACACAAAAATACATAAAGTTTTGTTACCTAATCCCTGGTTTCTCTCGATCTGCCGACGGCGATCGCCGCCCAGTAGTCCTGGTACAGAGGAAAAGAGATTAATTGCCATGACCGGGACTGATCCGGTAAAGACCGATAGGATTGGCGATCGGGGGCTAAAATGACCTTCGCCAGCCCTCCTGCTACCCCCGCCCCTGTTGCTTTGAGATAGGCTTCCTTGGCTGTCCAGAGTTCAAAAAAATAGGGATTTCGCCTGGGTAAAGGAGATTGAATGAGGGCGTGATATTCTTCCGGTGCAAAAAAACGACGGGCGAGGGATTCTAGTCGTGGCAGAGGACGCAAATATTCTAAATCCACCCCGATCACCGCCTGGCGGGTAATGCCGATGATGGCAAGGTTGTGGGAATGGGAGAGGTTAAACGTCACCCCTGCTGAATTAATCTTTGGGTCTAGGGCTGGTTTTCCCTTTGCATTGTAATTAAATTGCAGTGAATCTGGAGCACAGGCTAAGGTTTGAGCCAAAAGTAGGCGTAAACTCCCCCGCACGATCTGATAGCGTTGGCGAACGGGGGCCAGGCGACATTGAGTTGCCCTAACCTGCTCATCTTCAGATAATAGACCCTGAAGATCCACGATTAAATCGTCCTCTAGCTCTAAAGGGAGGCACCAAAATTGAATCGGCTCTGCGCCCCTGACCTGAAATCGTTGCAGAGTTAGCCCTTGAGCCCATAGACGTGCCAGTAGCGGGTGCAACTTCATCGATTAAGCCGCCAAAACCCTAGGCAACGATTGACAGAAAGGTTTAGCCCACCAAGGATTTGACCGCATCCACAATTTGAGGGGGTTGCACAATCGTGAGTCGTTCTAGGGTGCCGTTATAGGGAGTCGGAATGTCCTGGGAGGAAAGGCGCATCACGGGGCCATCCAATTCATCAAACAAATGGTCATTGATCAATGCCACTAATTCCGCCCCAATACCGCCGGTTTTCATACATTCTTCCACGATAATCACGCGATGGGTTTTGCGAACCGAGGCGCTAATCGTCTCCATGTCAAAGGGTTTGAGGGAAATTAAATCAATGATTTCGGGGTCATAGCCATCGGCTTCGAGTTGCTTCAGGGCCTGGAGACAATGGTGACGCATGCGCGAATAGGTCAAAATGGTGACATCGTTGCCCGCACGCACAATTTCGGCTTTGTCTAGGGGAACGGTATATTCGTTATCCGGCAAATTTTCCTTGAGGTTGTAGAGTAAAACGTGCTCAAAAAATAGAACTGGATTATTATCCCGAATGGCGGATTTGAGCAGACCTTTGGCATTGTAGGGGGTAGAGCAGGCCACAATTTTTAGACCCGGAACCGCGTGGAAATAGGCTTCTAGGCGCTGGGAATGTTCCGCCCCCAGTTGACGACCGACACCACCCGGGCCCCGGATCACCATGGGGATTTTAAAATTGCCGCCGGAAGTGTAGCGCAACATACCAGCGTTATTGGCAATTTGGTTGAAGGCCAACAACAAAAAACCCATATTCATGCCTTCAATAATGGGACGTAGCCCTGTCATTGCCGCCCCTACCGCCATACCAGTAAAGCTATTTTCGGCGATGGGAGTGTCTAGGACACGCCATTCACCGTATTTTTCGTACAGGCCCTTGGTGACTTTATAGGAGCCGCCGTAATGTCCAACATCTTCACCGAGGACAAAGACGGTGTCATCCCGTCCCATTTCTTCATCAATAGCTTGTTTTAGGGCATTAAATAACAGGGTTTCTGCCATGGTCTCAGGATTTTTAGGGGTTAAAAAAATTTTTGCGAACTTTAGGTCATTATAGAGTCTTCTGTCACCGCTCTAGATGCCCAGATACAGCGTAGGATAGGGAAAATCCCCTTGAGTCTAAATTTATCCCCATGTCTGAGTCCTTTACGCCGGCATCCCCTATCGATGGCGAGATTAATCAGCAGTTAACCCTCCTTAGCGAGCAGGTCATCACCCTAACCCATCGCCTTGATAAATTAGAAGAAAAACTACTCCTGATCCCCGATTTAGACCGCTACGGCAAGTTACAAGATTTTTTGAGTCGTGGACTATTCAAAGACGCGGATCTAGAAACCACGCAAATTATTCTAGACACCGTTGCCATGAAGCGTGATGAGCTGAATCCTGAACAGCTCGTCGCCTTCCCTTGTACTGTTTTGACCGTAATTGACCGGCTCTGGCGTATGTATAGTCAAGACCGTTTTGGCTTTGGTCTTCAGTTAGAAATCTATCAACACTGTGGTGGAGATCTAGACAGTCTCCGCACCCAAGACCGCAAAATCATGGGGCGATTTGCCCAGGAAGTCGGTTGGGTCGTAGAAGGAGAATTGCAATTTCCCCATTATGATGAGTGGGATTTTTCGGCTAATGCCCCTAAGGGCTGTTTTCCTGCCATTTGGTGGCGATCGCCCTACGGTCTAAAAATGGTGACGTTTTTCTTCATGCGACTGTTGGAGTGTGGAATTTAAAGTGGAATTTAAAAACGTCAGCCTAATTTTTTTAACATTCTTGTGATTCTGACGCCAGAATAGTGAATTATCATCACCAGTAGGGCACACTTGTTAGTAACGAAACCCCCGTTGATAGTCCTATGGCGTATTCATCCTCTAAAAAAACTCGCGCGGTGGCGCTGCGAAATTATTTTTCTCCCTTTGGAAATAAACTCGTTGCCGCCGGTCAAATCGAACCCGACCAATTACGACAGGCCCTGGTCCAAGTTAGAAAAAGTGGACGTTCTCTGCCAGAGGAAATTCAAGCGATTACCGGTCGTTCCCTTTCCCCAGAGTTACTTCGTCAATACAAGAAAAATAAGCTATTTGAACTAAAGGTTCTCTACGGAGTCGATAGCCTAGACCCCGAAGTCGCCCCGGTGGGAACGCGGGAAATGGCCGAGTTGATCCAAGAATTACTGCCCTTGGATACCTGTCGGCGCTATAAGCTCATTCCCCTAGCTCGCCAAAAGGGAGAGCCTCCCAGCATTTTGGTGGCCATGGTCAATCCCGATGACTTGACCGCCCAGGATGAATTGCAACGGATTCTACGCTTCAAGGGATTAGAATTACGGCGTATTGTCATTACCCAGGAGGATTTTGACCAGCTACTGGAGCAATACCATAGCATTCAAGAAGAATTAGAACAAGCCAAAGAAAAACGGGCAGAAGAACGAGAATTAGAGAAGACAGGCGATATTTCAGAAATCATTGGCTCTTTGGATATGAATTTAGGAGAGGCTGCCGACGAGGATGCCGATTCCCTCGATTCTAAGGATGCCCATCAAGCACCGGTCATTAATCTGGTGAATAAGGTCTTGGCTAAGGCGCTGCAGGAAGGGATTTCGGATATTCATATTGAACCCCAGGAAGAAACCCTCCGGGTGCGATTTCGGCGGGATGGGGTTTTACACCAAGCCTTTGACCCATTACCCCGCAAGTTGACCCCGGCGGTGGTGGCCCGGTTTAAGATTATGGCGGATTTGGATATTGCCGAACGCCGTGCCCCCCAGGATGGCAAAATACGCCGGATTTACCAGGGAAGGAAGGTGGATTTTCGGGTAAATACGATTCCCAGCCGCTACGGTGAAAAGGTTTGTCTACGGATTCTGGACAACTCCGCCACCCAATTAGGGCTCGATAAACTGATCACCAGTGAACAAACCCTGCAAACTGTCCGGGATTTGGCCAGTCGTCCCTACGGTTTGCTCTTGGTCACAGGCCCCACCGGCTCTGGAAAATCCACTACTTTGTATTCTGTTTTGGCGGAGCGCAATAGTCCCGGAGTGAATATCAATACAGCGGAAGACCCGATCGAATATTCTTTGCCGGGCATTACCCAAGTGCAGGTGATCCGAGAAAAGGGCATGGACTTTCCGTCTATTCTACGGGCCTTTATGCGCCAAGACCCGGATGTGATCCTAGTGGGAGAAACCCGGGATAAGGAAACGGCTAAAACGGCGATCGAGGCGGCGCTGACAGGACATTTGGTCTTAACAACGCTTCATACTAATGATGCCGCAGGGGCGATCGCCCGCTTAGATGAAATGGGAGTCGAACCCTTTATGGTGTCGGGGTCGTTGCTAGGAGTCCTAGCCCAACGGCTGATGCGCCGAGTCTGTACCGAATGCCGTATTGCCTATAATCCCAGTCGGGAAGAGCTGGCACGCTTTGGCTTTTCGGTCTCGAACGATAATTCGGTGGTGACGTTTTACCGGGCTAATAGCCTCAGCCCCGATGAAATTCATGCTGCCCGTCAAGAAGGAACCATCTGTCCCAAATGTAGTGGTAATGGCTATAAAGGCCGGGTCGGAGTCTATGAAGTTATGCAAAACTCCGAACGTCTGGCCACTCTGATTAATGAAGGCGCTACGACGGATCGCATCAAGGATTGTGCGGTGGAAGAAGGCATGGTCACCTTGCTTGCCTATAGCCTGAACCTTGTGCAGGAAGGGTATACAACCCTCGAAGAAGTCGAACGGGTGACCTTTACGGATACGGGCTTAGAGTCGGAACTGCGGTCTAAGCGCAAGAGCGCCCTAACCTGCCGTACCTGTCAAGCCGAGCTCCAGCAAGAATGGCTCGATTGCCCCTACTGCATGACGGCTCGATTTAGCTAAAAAACGCTAACAGTTTGTTGTCAAGCTCACCATCTTGACGATATGACCCCTAAACTTTGAATATCTTTCCCTATCGCATCCTCAGAGGAGACTAGAGCAATGGCCGTAGACTACATTATCGAAGACCTGATGGAACAATTGGTCGAAATGGGCGGTTCCGATATGCATATTCAAGCCGGAGCCCCGGTTTATTTTCGCATTAGCGGTAAATTGAACCCCATTAATGAAGAAATTTTGAGCCCCCAAGATAGCCAAAAATTGATTTTTAGTATGCTGAATAATTCTCAGCGGAAGGACTTGGAACAAAATTGGGAATTGGATTGTTCCTATGGGGTCAAAGGCTTAGCTCGTTTTCGCGTCAACGTCTACAAAGAACGAGGGTGCTATGCGGCTTGTCTACGGGCTTTATCGTCTAAAATTCCGAATTTTGAGCAGTTAGGATTACCGACGATCATTCGGGAATTGGCAGAACGTCCGAGGGGATTGATTTTGGTGACGGGACAAACGGGATCTGGCAAAACCACAACCCTAGCCGCAATTTTGGATTTGATCAATCGCACCCGAGCCGAGCATATTTTAACCATTGAAGACCCCATTGAGTATGTGTTTCCCAATGTAAAAAGTTTGTTTCACCAACGCCAAAAAGGCGAAGATACCAAGAGTTTTGCCAATGCGTTGCGGGCGGCGTTACGGGAAGACCCAGACATTGTCTTGGTGGGGGAAATGCGGGATTTAGAAACGATTTCCTTGGCAATTAGTGCGGCGGAAACAGGACACTTGGTCTTTGGTACTCTGCACACTAACTCGGCGGCGGGCACCGTAGACCGGATGCTGGATGTTTTTCCGGCAAATCAACAGTCCCAAATTCGAGCGATGCTCTCAAATTCCCTCTTAGCCGTTTTTAGTCAATGTTTACCTAAGAAAAAAGCCCCGAAACCGGGGGAGTTTGGTCGTGCCATGGCCCAGGAAATCATGGTGATCACCCCGGCGATCGCCAACTTAATTCGAGAAGGAAAAGCCCCGCAAATTTATTCTTCTATCCAAACCGGAGCGAAGCTGGGGATGCAAACCATGGAGCAGGCTCTAGCTGGCCTAGTCATTTCGGGGACAATTTCCCTAGAAGAGGGTCTAACCAAAAGTGGTAAGCCCGATGAACTGCAACGTTTGATTGGGGGTGCAGTTCCCAGTGCCGCCCCCGCCGCTAAAGCTCGCCGTTAATAATACTGTGAATTATTTGTCCTAGAGACATTGAAGGAGAAAAGACCATGGCTACATTTGTTGCTCAAGTTAAAGATAACTCCGGTAAGGTGCTGAAAAAAAAGGTGGATGCGATGTCCCCCGAACAGGCTCGCATGATCCTCAAACAACAATACTCGGCGATCGGGGCGATCAAACCCGCCGGTGGCGAGATCAATCTTGAATTTTTAGAAAATTTACTGAATAAAGTTACGGTCAAAGATAAGGCTATTTTTTCTCGGCAGTTTTCAGTCATGATCAATGCCGGGGTGGCGATCGTTCGTTGCTTAAGTGTATTGGGAGAGCAATGCCCCAATCCCAAATTAAAAAGAGCGCTAGGGGGGATTAGCTCTGAAGTACAACAAGGCACTAATCTTTCCGAGGCGATGGCACGTCACCCAGAATGTTTTGACGACCTCTACGTCAGCATGGTGGAAGCGGGGGAAACCGGGGGTGTCCTCGATGAGGTTCTCAATCGCCTGTCTAAGCTCCTAGAAGACATGGCTCGACTGCAAAACCAAATTAAATCAGCCATGGCCTATCCCATGGCGGTGGGCTTTTTGGCGGTGGTTGCCTTTTTAGGGATGACGCTATTTTTGATTCCTGTTTTTGCTGGAATTTTTGAAGGGTTAGGCACCGAGTTACCAGCGCTTACTCAGTTCATGGTGGATTTGAGTGCTTTTCTACGCAGTCCCTTGGCGATTATTCCCGTTATAGTACTTGTCGTGTTGGTTTTTGTCGTCAAGAAATATCATAGTACTCACTCGGGGCGTAGACAAATTGACAAATTAATGCTCAAGATTCCTCTGTTTGGCCCCTTGAACGAAAAAACCGCCGTTGCGCGTTTTTGTCGAGTCTTTGGGACCTTGACACGTTCTGGGGTTCCGATCATTCAGGCCCTGGAAATTGTTTGTAATACCATTCCGAATAAAATTATTTCCGACGCGATCGCCGGTGCCATCCAAGAAATTCAAGCCGGGGGAATGATGAGCCTTGCGCTCCAAAAATCGGCAGTGTTTCCTTCCCTGGCCATTCAGATGATTAGTATTGGCGAAGAAACCGGGGAACTGGACCGGATGATGATGAAAGTGGCCGATTTTTATGAAGATGAAGTAGAACAAACTGTCAAGGCTCTAACTAGTATTATTGAGCCAATCATGATGGTCTTTATTGCCTTTATGGTAGGAACAATTTTGCTATCGATGTATCTTCCCATGTTCAAAATCTTTGACGATTTGGGCTAGGTCGGAGGCGAAGAAACCATTGATATCCTCTCCAGGAAAACCATTAACATGGGGTGGACAACGGGCGGGTTGACTAGAGTCGCTTGCCCCTACCTGGCGATCAAACTAATACACAGAAACGAGAGAGACAAAATAATCAAAATATAGAACTCCACGCAGTGGAGCAAGAATATAGGAAAATACTAACAATCTCCCAGCAACAACGTCAGTGATATTAATTTAGGAGTCAGTCAGTATGTATATCGTGCAGATCGCCTCAGAGTGCGCCCCTGTGATTAAAGCGGGGGGGTTGGGGGATGTCATCTATGGGCTGAGTCGAGAGCTAGAGAGTCGGGGCCACTGTGTGGAAATTATCCTGCCCATGTACGACTGTATGCGTTACGACCAGATTTGGGGACTCCACGATGCCTACCGCGATTTATTCGTACCCTGGGAGGGAAGTGCGGTTCATTGCTCTGTCTTTTGTGGCTGGGTTCATGGTTGTCTGTGTTTTTTTATTCAGCCCCACTCCAGCGAAAACTATTTTGATCGGGGGCATTACTACGGCGCCTTGGATGACCATATGCGCTTCGCTTTTTTCTCGAAGGCGGCGATCGAATTTTTGCACCGCAGTAATAAGCGTCCTGATGTGATCCATTGTCATGATTGGCAAACCGGACTGATCCCCGTGCTTCTGGGGGAAATCTATCGTCACCATGGCATGGGCAACCAGCGTATCTGCTACACCATCCACAACTTTAAACACCAGGGTATTGCTGGCCCTGAAATCCTTTGGGCAACGGGATTAAATAATGATGCTTATTATTATCACTACGATCGCCTGCAGGATAACTTTAATCCGGGGGCTATCAATTTAATGAAAGCGGGGATTGTCTATTCCAATTTTGTTAATACCGTATCACCCCACCATGCCTGGGAAGCCCGCTTTACTGATATTAGCTGTGGTCTGGGTCATACCCTAGAAATTCACCAGGGTAAATTCGGCGGCATTCTCAATGGCATCGACTATGATGTCTGGAACCCCGCTAGTGATCCGCTGGTTCCCCATCCCTACAGTGCTGATACCTTTTCTGAAAAAGCCAAAAACAAACAGGCGTTGCAGGAACGTCTATCGCTCACTAAGGACGAAACTAAGCCTTTAATTTGTTTTATCGGTCGCCTCGATCAGCAAAAGGGAGTCCACCTTGTCCATCATTCCCTCTACTATGCCCTCAGCCGAGGGGCGCAATTCGTTCTGCTCGGGTCAGCCACCGAGCCCAAAATCAATCAATGGTTCTGGCACGAAAAGCAACATTTAAAGAATAGTGCTGATATTCATTTGGAACTGAGCTTCAATGAAGAATTAGCTCATTTAATCTACGCGGCGGCGGATATGATTGTGGTTCCCAGTAATTATGAGCCCTGTGGGTTAACCCAGATGATTGGCTTTCGCTATGGCACGGTGCCCGTCGTGCGGGGAGTCGGGGGTTTAGTAAATACAGTCTTTGACTGGGATTATGACCCTGAACATTTGCCGGAAGAACGCAATGGCTTTGTCTTCTATGAGTCTGATGCAATCGCCCTAGAGTCGGCCCTTGGTCGTGCCATCGACCTGTACGAACAAAACCCTCAACTTTTTCACGAATTGGCGCTCCAGGGCATGGCTTACGATTACTCTTGGAAAGAACCGGGTGAAAAATATATTGGTGTTTACGACCATATTCGCCACAAATAATATCGATATACTTACTATGCTTAATCAATTTCGTTCCCAGTATCCCCAGGGAGGACTCACCAGTGAGTTAGTGCAGATAGACCATGGGTTTTACATTGTGCGGGCGATCGTTGAGGTCGAGGGTCGTATTTTGGCTACCGGTCTAGCGGCCAAGGCAACCCTAGAAGAAGCGGAAGACCAGGCGCGACTGCGGGCCCTCGCTCTATTAAATTTAGAGCCGATAGCCTCCGCTTCTTTGCGCTTGACTGAAGTTCCCGCCAAAAAGGTTGAAGCCCCTGTAACCCCAGCTCCTGCTCCGACGAGCAAAAAATCCACCGCTAAAAAAGTAATTATTCCCCCGGGCCCCTTGCCTCTAGAGATTGAGCCAGAACCTTCCCCGATAAAACCGGAACCGATTCCAGAGCCCGAAGCCAAGATCGAAGAAACCTTGACCCAAAAAGCCGAGCCGGCAGTCGCCGACGTGGAGGAACAGCCCGAACCGGCGATCGCCGAAGCTCATGATTTATTAGTTCCGCTAAACCTAGAACCAGAGCTTTCCCTCCCCTCTGAACCGGAACCGATGCCATCCACCCCTCCATTACTGAAACTAGTGCCGGAGCCATCCTCTCCCCCCCTGGCAACGGTTTCCAGCGATGAACCCATCGACTTCTCAGAAATCATTGCCCGCAGTAATGTAGAGCTGAAGCGCCTTGGCTGGACCAATGACCAGGGGCGTAATTATTTATTGCAAACCTACGGTAAACGCTCTCGCCAATTACTGTCCGATGAAGAACTGATCGAATTTTTGCAATATCTAGAGACGCAACCCACGCCGAACTAGAAACCCCTAGAATAGATTACATTTACGCCCACCGTCAAAAAATTAATCAATAGTGCCATGGATACCAAAGCCTTTAAGCGGTCATTACAAAAATCAGATAATTATCACCGGAAGGGATTCGGCCATGGCACCGAGGTCATGGAGGTGATGAACGATGAGTATCAGAGTTCTCTGATCCAAGAAATCCGTCAGAATAATTATCGACTAGAGCGGGGAGCGGTGACCATTCGCCTGGCGGAAGCCTTTGGCTTTTGTTGGGGCGTGGAGCGGGCGGTGGCCATGGCCTACGAAACTCGCCAGCACTTTCCCACGCAACGGCTCTGGATTACTAATGAAATTATCCATAATCCCTCGGTCAATCAACGTCTGCGGGAGATGAATGTTGGCTTTATTCCGGTAGAGCAGGGGGTCAAGGATTTTGCCGTGGTCGAGGCGGGGGATGTGGTGATTTTACCAGCCTTCGGAGCGAGCGTCACGGAAATGCAGGTGTTGAACGAGAAAAAATGCACCATCGTCGATACCACCTGCCCGTGGGTATCCAAGGTCTGGAATTCCGTTGAAAAGCACAAGAAAAGGGACTATACCTCCATTATTCACGGCAAATATAACCATGAAGAAACCGTTGCGACGAGTTCCTTTGCTGGCACCTATCTAATTGTGTTGAACATGACCCAAGCTCAGAGGGTCTGCGATTATATTTTGCACGGTGGCAATCGGGCGGAATTTTTGGCGGAATTTGCCAATGCCCATTCTCTGGGCTTTGACCCCAACCGCGATTTAGAGCGCCTCGGCGTTGCCAATCAAACCACCATGCTCAAGAGCGAAACGGAGCATATCGGCAAGTTGTTTGAAAAGACCATGTTGCAAAAGTATGGCCCGCTGGAGCTGAATAATCATTTCATGAGCTTTAATACCATTTGTGATGCCACCCAGGAGCGTCAAGATGCCATGTTTGACCTGGTGGAGGAAGAATTATCGTTAATGGTGGTGATAGGTGGCTATAACTCGTCTAATACGACCCATTTACAGGAAATTGCCGTCGAACGTGGGATTCCTTCCTACCACATCGACAGCGCCCATCGCATTGGCCCCGGCAACCGTGTGGAACATAAGCCCTTGGGAGAGGATTTGGTGGTGATGGAGCCTTGGTTACCGGCGGGGAAGATTACCGTGGGAGTGACCTCCGGTGCCTCTACCCCCGATAAGGTGGTAGAAGATGTCATGGAGGCAATTTTGGCCATTAAAGGAGCCCCTCGTTCTCTAGTTTCTCTATAGGGAGCGCAGATATGGGACGCGATTCCGTTGGGGTGGTTGTTAGGGTGTCGTTGGTCTCGCTGGTGGTTTCTGCCGTGATCAAGGCGATCGGGCCGAGTCTAAATTTGGCGGCCACAGCCAGCAATGCCTGGGTGGGGATTCTCTTACCTCCCCTGGCGATCGCCGGTTTATTGCTATGGCGTCAACTACGGGGGAGCTAAGCCGATGAAATTTGCCCAATGGTTGGGTCTGATTAGCCTACTTTTAATAGTTGTTATTCTCTGGCAGATTCGGCAATTATTGTTGCTCTTATTTGCGGCGATCGTCCTGGCCAATGGGCTCAATCACCTAGCGGGCTGGTTTCAAAGTCAGGGACTCAAGCGAGGAACGGCGATCGCCGTTGCTGTGGGCTGTTTACTCGGAGGTTTTGGTCTATTTTGCTGGTTGATCATCCCACCTTTTTTGGCCCAATTTCAACAACTATTCACCCTTGTCCCTAGGGGCATTGACGAAATCATCAATTGGTTGCGGGAATTGATAGCCCAGGCTGACCCAGAATTGATCGATGTATTACCAACCCAAGAGCAAATAAATCAGCAATTCCAACCCCTCTTGAATCAAATTGCCGGGCGGGGCTTAAATATTTTCTACGGCACCCTAGGCATTCCCCTCAGTCTACTACTTTTGCTAGTACTGAGTTTGATGTTTTTAGCCGATCCATCCTCCTATCGTCGCGGCTTTATTCGTCTCTTTCCTGCTTTTTATCGTCACCGCATTGATTATATTTTGTCGGGGTCTGAAGCCAAACTAGAAGTATGGCTAGTCACTTTGTTGATCAGTTTTGTGAATGTCTCGTTACTCTGTTTTATTGCATTATCTCTTCTTCAAATTCCTCTCCCCTTAGCCCTGGCCCTTTTGGCGGGGATATTAGCGATTATTCCCAATATTGGCCCGCTGATAAGTGTGATTCCTCCCCTGGCGATCGCCTTATTAGATAGTCCTTGGAAATCCTTGGCGGTGTTTGTTGCCTATGGCATTATTTATTACCTTGACAGCAATGTTATTGTACCACGTCTTTTGGGAAAGCCCCTGCCACTTCTGCCGGGTGTTTTGTTATTAGCCCAGGTGTTTTTTGCTAGCTTATTTGGTCTTTTAGGTTTGGTTTTAGCGGTTCCACTGACGGTAGTGACGCAAGTGCTACTCCAGGAGGTTTTAGTCAAAGATGTCCTTGATCGGTGTCAAGACAGCGATGTTTCTCCCCAGGAAATAGGCGATGATGGTGTGATACAAGCTTGACTGTACAAAGATTTGGATTAGTTAGAAGGAAGGGCACTACCCTTGCCGAAAGTTAGCCGGGTCTTGGTCTCGACGATGATTAATTGATAGAGCCGTCTAGGATCGCCGTGAATTCAAGAGCGTCTCTCAAGCGTTTGGCAGCATAAATTGACATATCCCTGGGGACATTAATCCGGTCTCGCAGGTAGCGCAATGCCGCATCTGAGCCGGTAGGAGGCTGGCACGTGTCTCCTGTCATCATTTAGGTCAACGCACAGCGGAGAGCTTCATCCATCCCCTGGCGATCTCGCCTATCTAGTTCAATGCTTTTTCTGTCCTAGCAGGAGTGGTTGCTGAGGCTTGGATTTGCCAGGCATACAGACTTCCCATACCGCCCAGGAATAGACTGTAGGCAATGCCCTGGAATAAATAAAGTCGGTCTCGATAGCCAAAGAGAGTCTTTAGTAGCAGTCCCGGTAGTTGATGATCGGGCAGGATTGCTGAGCCATCCCAAATTTGGGGACCCAGCAGACACGAGTCCTGGGAAAAACACCAGGATTGATAGGTGGGGTTAATTTGCCCAAGTATTTGTACTGCAAGATCAATGTTTTTGAGCAGGCTCACCACCAGCCCCGCCACAATCAGTAAGAGCAAAGTGCCCATAATGCCAAAAAAGGCTTTGATGTTGATTTTGAGCCCGACGGCAAATAATAAATAGCCTAAAAGGGACGCTGTTCCCAAACCGGCGATCGCCCCAAGTAATAAACTTTGTCCACCGCTTTGCCATTGAGACAAGATAAATAGGACCGTTTCAAAGCCTTCCCTGAGAACGGCGATAAAAACCACCAGAGCTACACTTTTGCCAGCACTTTCTTGGCTCAGGGCCCGTTGAATCTCCCCCGCAATGGATGCCCGGAGACTGCGGGCTTGCTGGGTCATCCAGAGCAACATCCAACTAAGCATGGCGATCGCCATTAGGCCAAATAACGCGGCTAGCACTAATTTCAAGACCGGGCTGTAGGGATTGGGCCCCGTACTCACCTCCTGTAAAATACCAGCTAACAAACATCCCACCATAATGCTAGCGACGATGCCTCCGGCCACGCCTTGGTAGACCCAACGGTTGAGAGCTGTCTGCTCTGCTTTGGCCAAACAGGCGAAAACAATGCCAACGACTAATGCCGCTTCAAACCCTTCTCGGAGGGTGATGATAAAAATAGGTAGGGCCGGGGTCAGATCCATAATGAACAGTGAATTTTGTACGGGAAAGATGTCTTTTTTGGTTACTTTAGCCACTAATGGAAGCTAATGTGATGTCAACCGTCATTTACTTGGCAGGCTTGATTCATTTGAGTGATTACGGTTCTTTCTTGCTCTCCTACGGCTTTTACTTTTTCTTGAGCCGATTTAGCCGTGGGAATATCCTGATCTTCTAGGGCACGGATCATAATTCGGGTAACGGCGGCATTGTCACTATAAATTTGGGTTAGGGTTTGTTGATAGCTGCGGAGTTCTGGATTTTCCAGGCTGAGTTTTTCTAGTTTTTGGGCACTTTTTTCAAAGTCATCGGCGATCGCCAGCATTTGTTTCGGGTCAAGGGAATTACGATGCTCAGAGGCTGTTTCCGCCATGGCTTGGGTGATCAAAATTAGTTTTTGACATTGGGCTGTTTTAGACTCACCACAGCCGAAGAATAATAATAGGGGAAGTATGCTAACGATAAGACGTAAATTCTGCCGAGAGAAAGAGTAACAGTCAAACATCTAAATTAATTTGTCTAAATAAAAGATCAAGTTGAGGGATTTAGGGCGCGGGCCTCCTCTAAAATTCGTTCAATTTCACTTTCTGAAAGTCGTTGGATATAATTCAACTTAAATTCCTCTAAAAATTCCACCATCAAACCCTCAATCGTCTCTAGATTGTGATGGGCTTGGAGTTCTTGATTTAGACTTTGACTAAAGTTGGTACCAATTTTGTCCAGAAGTTCATTAACACGACGGTCTTCTTTGATCAGTCCCTGCAAAATAGCCAGTAATTCACCATAGAGACGGTCAACCATTTGCTTGAGCATTTGTGCTTGCATGGCGGTTACGCCCGGTAAGCGTTGTAGTTGCTGATAGCCGGGGGTCTGGCTCAGGGACCGTTCTAAATTATACAAAACGAAGGTTTCGATATCCGGTTGTAGGCTCGGCAACACTTTTTTTACCATCATTTCGGTTACAATGCGGGTAATTTCTAGCAATTCATTGCGATTATTCAAGTCAATGTAGGGCTTGCTCGTTTGAGACAACCATGCTCGCACTGTGCCTTGGGTAATCACCGATTGCATTTGCGTAATCAAACGAACAATAATCACCTCCGTCATCTCTTCCGCAATCAGTGCGACAAATCCCTGGACGGCTTGCCGTCGAATTTGATTGAGATTAATCAATTGAGCTTGGTCTAGGCGGATGGTTAGCGGAATAATTCGTAGCCAACGAAATACGGGTAAAAATAAAAAAAAGTCGTACCAACGCCAGATCATCGCATCTCCCCAAGTCACGCCTGGATAGCGCAGGCTAGTCAAACGAGTCCGGACTAGAAAATCCATTAAAAAAATGACAAAGAACGGGAAATCTAAGAGGGGAAAATTATCTACGGGTTGTCCATTTTCTCCCACGGCGCGGAAATAATTGCTGGCAATCAGGGGACGAATTTGTTCATCAAAAAATTGGAGTTGATCACGGGTTCCGTGTTTAAGTAAATAATCTGAACTCCAAAAGGTCTGAAAGGATTCAGTCGCAGAGGCATCTCGATCGCCAAAGACATGGAGACGCATTTTATTTTTGATTCGCTCAAGGGCGCCGGTTTTATTGGCTACTTGAAAGGGATTCTCTTGGATCATTTGTTTGCTTTGATCCCGTAGTTGACTCAAAATAACCTCAATGCCATCATCAGGAACCCCGTTTTGAGTTTGGCCCGCCAATGCCTGTTGGTCGATAGCTTTGGTCAATTGCTCTACGAGTTTGAGGTAGGCTTCGGTGGAACGGTGGGGTTCTATGCCTTTGACCCAGTCGTAGGCCGGTGCAATGGCGATGGGCAAAATCCGCACCGGCGGGTTGGGGATTTCTTTTTCCCAGGGACCGATCTTAAAAGTGGCTTGGACTCGTCCCTGGAGCCAAAAATCCCGGAGCGGAATATAGCTGAGGTTAAAAAGGACTAGCCCATAGTTTGCCAGTAGCAATAATGCCATTAATCGCTCAAACCAGAGCGGAACCATCCAGCGGAATGGCGATCGGGACGAAGCAGAAGATTTTGTCATGGGGTCAGGGAGTCCTCCAGGGTTATGAGTATGGTAACAGGCGAGGAGTTTAGGGCAAAATCTTGATCTCTTGTCATCACGAAACCCTGGCGTTGGGACTAGCGGAATTGGAAGACGAAAGTGCCCTGGTAAGGAAACAGATTCGCCAACCTGGAGGTGTGCGCCAATCAGCGTTTGAAACCATTCCTGAATTAGACGAGGCATTTTTGCGAGTCTTAGAGCGGCATACAGCGGGTTCACCGATGGATGAAACCGTCAAGTGGACGAATCTTAAGCGTCATGAGATTGCCGCGCCGCTCAAAGAAGAGGGCATTGAGAGCAGTGTAACCGTCATAGGCCAACTGTTAGAGAAGCACCACTTTCGTAAACGAAAAGCCGTGAAAACTTTAGCAATGGTAATTTAGCCTTCCTACTTATCTGCCAGTTCAAGATCAGGAAAGTCTTCTAATATTTCAGTGACGCTAACATTCTCAGCCAACATCTCTACAATATTGGTGACTCGAATTACCATCCCTCGAATACAAGGATGACCACCACACTGACCAGGTGTTTGGGTAATACGGGTAAACAAATTAGCTGTTTGTTAACTGGACAGTCTTAAGTTTTTGACTGGAACCAGGCTTTGCCCTAAGCAGCTAAGGATGGTGTATCAGGAGGTTGAAACCGATCAAGTTTAGCGGTCAGGAATTTAGGCAAAAGTAGAGAGGGTGGGCTTTTGGAAAAA
>JBGSZT010000167.1:0-1812 GCA_041750255.1 Synechocystis sp. | reverse complement strand
TGGTAGAGCTCCATAATAGTCCTGGCTGAAGTGATTTATATCAGCCAGTTTCGGACATCTTGGGCCGCTTCGGTCACGGCATGTCCGTTTTCCTTCTCTTCATCCCGCTAGTCCACCGAGAACTTCCCACTGTCCAGTTGGTAAGCTTTAGCCTTACTAGATTGAGGTTGAATATTAATAATTTTCTCGATGCTATCTTTTGTAAAAATGTGATGATTTCCTTTGACTCTTTGTTGAAGGTCAAGCCTTGAAAGTAGCTGGCATAAATCAGAAAAATCAATATTTGAGTCTGATGTACCGGCTCTCCCGACTTTTGGGTTGAAAATGTATAGTCAGATACTATTTGGCATGATTGTAAACGCTGAAAGCCTTGTGGCAAGAGGCATAAGCAAGTTTTATCACTCTATACCCAGAAGAGCCGATGTACCTTGTAAAATTTTTCTGCTTTAGCTTTTCATATTTGCCCATTTCCTACCGATTTAACTCCTTAGTCAAGTCATAAATATGTATTGAAAAACGGTCGGCGAAATGTAGAACTCAAAGTGGCGTTGCTGATTTGCAATATGAATCTCTAAAAATACCACTTTTTAAACCTTGATTCAAACTACCTTCTGGATATGTGCAAGGTTCGCATTCATACCTGAATTAAGCAACGCCATTTAAGCTTATCCAACTGTTGTAATTGTGCAGAAGACATGGGAATTTCCGATTGCTCGAATCCCATTTTCAGTAAGCTCGCGTAATCGGATACATATAGGGTGACAATGGGCTGATTGAGTCCGAGGGATTGAGTCAAGTCTGCTTGGGTAAATTCATTGTCCGCATAGGATGCTTCACCTTTAATCGTATCAATGGCAAGCTCAAGGGTTGAAGGCTGATTAGCAATGAAAAGATAATTGTTATAAATGGCAAAGCTGACGGGAAATTCCGCCTCAACTTTAACAATTTTTGTACCTTGGTAATCTGTTTCCGTTATACGCTGACCAGGGCGATCGATGAATTTTTGCGAAAACTCTTGGGCTTTTAGCTTATTTTTAATCCCGACAACCATTAGACTCTGGGGCTGATCCGAAGCGTTTTTTGACGGCAAAATCGCTAGCATTAATCCGCCAATCCAGGGTTGAATATCCTCTGCATAGTTCAAGTCGGAGGTCGATAGGGCTTCTGTAACTGGCACAAAACTTTTTTTAATCGCTGCTTTAGCGTCGGGAGTGCCTAAATCGGTTAATTTTGCCCAATCTTGAGCATCCGTGGAAATAAAACTTGTCATGTAGGCATCGGACGGAACCGCCCGGGCGGCTTCTAGGGGCGTGAGCTCCTTTCCTAAGAAATAACCACGCAGGAGATAGGCTCCCCCGGCGATAATGACCACTAGCATAAACAAAAAAGAACACCCTAAACCTGTTTGTTTACTTTTTTTGTCTGGTATTGGATTCACGGTTGTGACCTTAATAAATTCCTTAATAAATTAATGATGATCGGGTTATTCGCAACCTCTCAAAAAGTGAGGGTTGACAAAATCAAGGGGGAACTACGTCGGCAAAGGGGGAGTAGTGGGTTGAAGGATGAATTCACAAAGAATGTCGGGAAGAGAAAGAACAGAGGAGTCGTCCCGAAATCGGGAGCAAAGATAATGCCAAAAGGAAATGCCCAATTTACGGCAAGTTTTCTTGACTGGACAGTCTTAAGTTTTTGACTGGAACCAGGCTTTGCCCTAAGCAGCTAAGGATGGTGTATCAGGAGGTTGAAACCGATCAAGTTTAGCGGTCAGGAATTTAGGCAAAAGTAGAGAGGGTGGGCTTTTGGAAAAAA
>JBGSZT010000166.1:0-17444 GCA_041750255.1 Synechocystis sp. | reverse complement strand
CAAGTTGGAGCTCGGGTAAAGCTTTCTGGTGCCCGTTGGAATCGAGAGAATGTTCCTCGTATTTTGCGTCTCCGTTGCGCTTATCTCAATCGATCCCCCGTCTTGAGTCTCAAAGTACTATCTTAACTGGGATGCACCCAGCAAACTCTTATTTTGAATTTCCTGTCATTTATTCCCTAAAATACCATGTTTAAACCCAATCAACCCATGCCAAAACGTTTGCTTCTTGCTCTTTTAACCGCTATTTTTTGTGGTCAAATGATTGCTGAAGTGTCTGCCAAACCCAGAAAATCTAAAAACAAATCAGCACCCCCAAAAACAGAAACTATCTACGAGAAAGCCAAACGAGAATTGCCGGAAGATGTCTATGTTGTCTATCGAATCGTTGACCGCATCGCCCGAGCCAACGGCCTTGATAAAACCCCTTGGCGCATTAAAGTAATCAAAGAATATAACATGAACGCCTATGCCACCGACCAAAATCTAATTGCTGTTTATGATGGTTTACTCGATCAAGTAGCTGGCGATCCCTCCGCCATTGCCTGTGTAGTCGGTCACGAAATGTCTCACCACACCCAGCGTCATATTGCTATGGGAACGTCTGAAAAACAGGCTTTACTAGAAAAGTTCCAACAGGAAGCCGTGATCGAAGTTGAACGAGAAGAGCAAGCCGCCCAAAGTGAAGCCACGGGTTCCGTGATTGGTGGTGCACTGCTTCAGGGAATCGGTAGTTTCTTTGGCGGTATTGGTAGCTCCGCCGGAAATATTGCTGGTGGAGCCATGGCGCTTTCTGCTCAACAACGGCTACAAAATGCCGAACTCCGCAAGGCGCAGATTGTCAAGGAAAAGCAAGCGGCCTTTGAACAAAAAAATGCCGAAAATGACCGCCGTCAAGAATTTGAAGCGGATCAATATGGCTATGCCTACATGGCCAAAGCTGGGTTTGACCCCAAAGGCTGTCTTCGCCTCATGGAAGTCATGTCAAGAACCATCGGAGCAGAAATGGATACAACCCATCCCGCCACTCGTAAACGCATCGCTCAACTTGAAACATTAATGGTAGAGAAATCTCCCACTACATTGGCCCAAGAGGGGAAATTAATGCTAGACACAACCAAGCCGTTGACCTACTCTATTTCCAAAGATGACCAGTCTCTACGGATTAATTCCCAGTATGGTGGCTCCACAGCCAACACCATCGACAAAATGTTCTAATTCCCCAAAATTTCAGACTAAATTTCAATATTCACCTCATTCCTGGTCATATCCCATGAAACTATCATCCTATTCCACTGCTCTTTTCTTATCGGTTACCGTTTCTATTCCTTCATTGCTTCTGGCTCAATCGGTTCAGGCTCAAAGCAATACTTTCTACTGTGGCCAAAGTAAAGGCGAATATGTCACCATGGCCAGAACTGGTCGCGGCAATGTTCCCGTTATTCGTTGGGTCTCCAATTACTTTAGTGGCTCTAGTTACACTCCCCAAAAACGTTGTCAAATGGTTTCCCAAAAATTTGAGCAATACAACCAAGACGGGACTCTCCAATTTTTGACCACGGGGCGAGTCAATGGATTGCCAGTAATTTGTTCGGCACAACAGTATGACGGCGGCTGTAATGGCGTTTTATTTACCCTCAAACCCGGACAAAATCCCAATCAAGTGTTACAAGACTTGATGTCAGTCCGAAACCGTGCATCCGGCCCGATCAAACAATTAGGCGGCGGGTCTGCGGGTGGAAACCAACAAGATAGTAATGCTCAGACTTATATCAATATGGAAAACTATCTTAAAAATGCCAGTGCTGAGGCTAGCCCAGGAAATGAGACTCAACCCCCAGAAACCTTTACTATGCCCTCTAATACCACGCCGTCTAAACCACCTACAGATGCCATCTGGTAAGTTGAGAACGCCAAGTCCCCCTTAAAAAGGGGGATAAATATTGTGATTATTATTTGCATTTAGCATTATGAACTATTGCCCAAATCCTGACTGCCCTAAGCCATCCCGAGTCGGAAGTTCTCTTTATTGTCAGGGATGCGGTAACTTACTCGATATTTTACGCAACCGTTATCGGTCTGTGAAGGTAATTGGTCAAGGTGGATTCGGTAGAACTTTTTTAGCCGAAGATCTCGACCGACTTAATCAATACTGTGTCATCAAACAATTTTGCCCGGATGTTCAAGGCGGCCAAGCCTTTGATATCGCTAAAGGTTTATTTGAAAAAGAAGCTCAACAACTGCAAGAATTAGGAGAACATCCCCAAATTCCGGCTCTTCACGCCTATTTTGAAGAAAATAATCAACTTTATCTGGTTCAGCAATATATCGAAGGGGAAACCCTAGAACAAGAATTACTGCGTCAGGGGACGTTTACCCAGAAAAATATCATCCAAGTCTTGCAAGAAACCTTGGAAATTCTGGAATTTGTACATAGTAAACAAGTCATTCATCGAGATATCAAACCTAGTAATATTATTCGCGCCAAAACTCCTGCCAGCAATGGAAAAAGTCTATTTTTAATTGATTTTGGCGTTGCCAAACAACTGAGCATGATCGCCAATAAAACAACAGGAACAATGATTGGCTCCCCTGGCTATGCTCCCGTAGAACAAATGATGTCAGGTAAAGTCAGCTTATCCAGTGACCTCTATAGTCTAGGTATTACTTGTTTTTATTTATTAACAGGAATGAATCCCTGGGATTTAGCCCAAACAAAGGGCCATGAATGGACAAGCCATTGGCAAGATTATTTAAACTACAATATTGACCCCAAATTAGAGGCTATTCTTAGCAAGTTATTGGCTAAGGATACAGAAGCACGATTTCAGAGCGCCGCAGAAGTACTCGCGTTATTTCCGCTTGGCAAGAGTTCAGGAAATATTTCTCGTGCGTCTGGTGTAACTCAATTTGTCTCCAGACTCAAAACCATTCTTGTGGGTTCAGAACCAAAATTGGGTCAGCCCAATACCCTCAAGCAACCTGACTCTGAGCTTTTTATCCAGCCTGGGTTTTCATCGCCCCAAATCATCGCCATTACAATCCTCAGTTTAGTCTTGATATCCGGTGGATTAGGATTAGCAAAACTGGCATTTTCAAATACTTTTGTCTTGTGTAGCCTGACCAATAATTGTCCGCCAGACCCCAAATTTCTACCTGTATATTCAGCCTCTCAGGCTCAAGCCCAACAAGCAATTACATTTTCTAATGGGGGATCTTCTTTAGCTGAATTAGAAAAAAATAAAGACCGCTTAAATCAATCAATCAAAAAATTAAAAGCCATTCCCAAAGAATCTAACTTGGCAAGTCAAGTAGAACAAGATATCAAAAATTACCAACAAAATTTGGGATTAATCTCTAGCTTAATTGAGTCCAAGAAAAAACAAGACAAGATGGCTGTAACTATCAATGACAAAGATCAAATAATTGCCAAAAATAACGAAGAAATTAGTGCATTAAAAGCAAACATTTCTAGCTTTTTAAGACCAAAAAATATAACTACAATCTCCATTGGAAAGGAACCGAGTCCAAGCCTATCTCGTCCCCGATTAGAACCCACAAAACCACCCAGGTCAAAACCAAGTCCATTGGGTAACGTGAAACCTAAATCAAAAGTAGCGATATCCCTTGAGCCGCCCCTCTGGAAAGATCACTCAGATGACAAAAAGCCTTTGTGGTAGTTGATCCCAATCGAAAATATAAAATTCTAATGATTTCTCCATGAAAAAAAATCTAAGTAAATTGATAGTAGCCTTGGTTTTCTCCATCTTTTTTGGAGGGATATTAATCGGTGATTCCTACAGCCAAGACTATCGTTCGCAAAGACCAGATTTTAGTAGTCAAAAGAGCAATATCGATAAAGTTAAATTAACAGCTAGAAAAATCACAGTCAAAATATCTTCAACCGATACTTATGGTTCCGGTACCATTATTGGTTTTCAAAAACCCTACTACCAAGTTTTAACCAATGCCCACGTTCTTCGTGGCGATCATAATAATTTAACAATTACCACCTCGGATCAAAGACAGTATCCAGTTCACTCCATTCGTCTAGATGAATTCAAGCCCAATGATTTGGCGATCATAACGTTTTCGGAGCAAGATAAATCCTATCCTGTTGCGATCATTGGAGATTCTTCAAAACTTAGAGTTGATGATTTACTGGTCTCCGCTGGATTCCCCGCCGACATTAATAATTTCAATCACGATCTATTTAAAGCAACCCATGGTTTAGTCTACTTCCTTGCTCCTAAACCTTTAAAAGAAGGCTATTCAATTGGCTATACCAATCCCATCGAAAAAGGCATGAGTGGCGGGCCTATCTTGAATTTAGCAGGAGAATTAGTGGCAATAAATGGGATTCACTCTTACCCTCTTTGGGGAGATTTTTACTATCAAGAAGATTTACCAACGGTTTCTTCTTTATCAACGGAAGAAATGAATAGCTTGAGCTGGGCTTTACCGATTAACCTTCTCCTAAAATATCGCTAAAATAAATTGCAAGAGGCAAGCATTTGTATGAATTACTGTTTTGATCTTTGATGAATCCCTACCAAGTTCATGCCGTTCCACCAACTGATTATCTAATTCGGCACCATGACTCTCTCTTGCCGGGCTGGCCTACGCCGCCCGACCAACTCTTACTAGTGTTTTTCCAGGCTCAATACTCCCTACTCGGCTCAGGGCTAAAGATTGAAATAGAGAAAGAACGGCTTTGGCAGGAGTTTCAGTCCTGGACTCAGCAAGTCCAAGAGCTTGCCTTGGCCCAATCGCTCCAATTTGAGGGCATTTGTCCAAAGTCTGGCTATCCCCTCAGGTCTCAACCTGGATCACAACGGTTTGACCTAGTGGCGATCGCCGTTGCGACCCTGGGATTTTTGACTACGGAGGAAGGCGGTTGTCGGTTGCTCAAGCATCCCCATTGGCACCATGCCTGCTATCCCAGTTTAGTCCTACTTTGGGGCGATGGGATGGGGCTAAAATTTTTGACAGAGCAAGTCAGATCAAAAAGTCGTGGTATCATAGGAGATTGCAGATTTAATCCTATTTGAAAATCCTTTTCACTGCTCAGAACTATGGCGTTAACGCAAACCCGTAAACAAGAATTGATGACCGAGTATCAAGTCCACGAAACCGATACCGGCTCCCCTGACCTACAAGTGGCTCTGCTCACCGAACGCATCACTCAATTGACGGGTCACCTCCAAGCCAACCCCAAGGATCACGCCTCCCGTCGGGGTCTGCTCAAAATGATCGGTCAACGTCGCCGTTTGTTGGCTTATATCAACGCCAAAGAACCTGACCGTTACAAAGAGCTGATCAAACGCTTGGGAATCCGCCGTTAATCTTGCTTACCTATTATTATGCCTGCTTCATCCCCCCGCGATCGCCTGCCCTTTGAGCCCAAGACCCCAAAAAAGAAGAAGCTTGAAAAAATAGCCCCGGCCGTTGCGGTAGCTCCCGGGAAATCCTCTCCTGCACCGTCTCGACCGACTAATCCGGCTCAAACTGGACGAATTCCTGAAGTGGTCGGTACTCGTATGATTAGACGCATGGCCATCTTTTCGGGCATTCCCACCGGCATAGGTCTTTTTTCCTTTGTGGTTTTTTATTGGGTAGTTAGCCACGATTGGTTAGAGATCCCCACCTATGTCGTCTTTGGAGTCAGTCTACTCCTGTTGGGTCTGGGGGTCGTGGGACTCAGTTATGGCATTTTTTCGACGGAATGGGATGAACAAGAAGAAGGGAGTTGGTGGGGCTGGCAACAGTTTAGGTTGAACCTGGGACGAATGAACAGCGCCTGGCGGGGAGCCCGCCAAGAAGCCCGAGAAGCTAAAGAAAACTAGTCTAGAATTGAGACGGCATCCGCTCACCCCTTAAATTGTCAAAACTACTAACCCTTGAGGAACATTTCCATGATCGTCGTGATGAAGGTCGGCACCCCTGAACTAGAAATTGAACGTATTAGTCAAGATTTCGCAGACCGTAACCTAACGCCGGAGAAAATTGTCGGCAAGCATAAGGTTGTCATCGGTTTGGTGGGTGAAACCGCGAGTCTAGACCCGATGCAAATTCAAGAAGTGAGTCCTTGGATTGAAACTGTTCTACGGGTAGAGCAACCCTTCAAGCGGGCTAGTTTAGAATTTCGTCACGGCGAATACAGTGAAGTCCTGGTTTCTACCCCCAATGGCCCGGTGGCGATCGGTAAACATCATCCGGTGGTGGTGGTAGCGGGGCCTTGCTCAGTGGAAAATGAAGCCATGATCATTGAAACCGCCCAACGAGTTAAGGCGGCGGGGGCTCACTTCCTGCGCGGTGGTGCCTACAAGCCTCGGACATCTCCCTACGCCTTCCAAGGCCATGGGGAAAGTGCTTTAGATTTATTAGCGGCGGCCCGCGAAGCCAGTGGTTTGGGAATTATCACCGAAGTCATGGATGCGGCTGACCTGGATAAAATTGCCGAGGTAGCCGATGTGATCCAAGTCGGCGCCCGCAATATGCAAAATTTTTCGATGTTGAAGAAAGTCGGCGCCCAAAGCAAGCCCGTACTGCTTAAGCGGGGCATGGCGGCCACCATTGATGAGTGGTTGATGGCGGCGGAATACATCTTAGCGGCGGGAAATCCCAATGTTATCCTCTGTGAGCGAGGCATTCGCACATTTGATGGTCGCTATACCCGCAATACCCTAGATTTATCGGTTTTGCCGGTGCTCCGCACTCTGACTCACCTGCCGATTATGATCGACCCCAGCCACGGCACGGGTAAATCCGATTATGTCCCCTCGATGGCCATGGCGGCGATCGCCGCTGGCACTGATTCTTTGATGATTGAAGTGCATCCCAACCCAGCCAAAGCCCTGTCGGATGGGCCCCAATCTCTTACCCCCCAACGCTTTGATGAAGTAATGGAGCAATTAGCCGTTATTGGCCAAACCATGGGCCGTTGGCCCCGTGTTGCAGCAGTTGCGGTTTAACCCTAAGTAAGGTGATATCTAAGAAAAGAAACACCGTTCTTAAGCCCCCTAAAGCTACGGCAATACTGGGGGACTTGCTGGTATAAACTTGGTGGGAAATCATCTAAGCTTAAAATTTCCCCAACCCTGGCCTAGCGAATTAGGTTAGGGCCAGCCCACTGTAGAATCGACTATTCACCATCCTATCTGTTCAACGTCCGTGGAGATTACCTTTTTAGGAACCAGCTCTGGTGTGCCCACTCGTTCGCGTAATGTATCGAGTATTGCTTTGCGTTTGCCCCAGCGAGCGGAGGTTTGGTTATTTGATTGTGGCGAAGGCACCCAGCACCAATTATTAAGAAGTGACGTCAAAATTTCTCAATTAACCCGAATTTTCATTACCCATCTCCACGGGGATCATATCTTCGGGCTAATGGGCTTACTGGCGAGCTGTGGCTTGGCGGGGGTGGGTCAATCCATTGAACTTTATGGGCCTCCCGGTTTGGCAGATTACCTCAAAGCCTGCTCCAAATATTCCCATACTCATTTAGCCAATCGCATCCAGGTCAATACGATTCAAAGTGATGGGGTACTCTATGAAGATGAGGAGTTTCAGGTCAGTTGTGGCTTGCTCAAGCATCGCATCCCCGCCTACGGCTATCGGGTGGAAGAAAAAGACCGGCCGGGACGTTTTCGGGTCGAAGAAGCGCAATCCCTGGGTATTCCTTCAGGGCCGTTGTACGGAAAACTCAAAAAAGGCGAGACAGTAACCTTACCCGATGGTCGGCGCATTCGCGGCAGTGACCTCTGCGACCCCATGGAACCTGGACGCAAGTTTGCCTATTGTACGGATACGGTTTTTTGTGAAGGGGCGATCGCCTTAGCCCAGGGGGTAGACCTCTTGGTGCATGAAGCCACCTTTGCCCATCAGGATGCCGAGATGGCTTTTGAACGTTTGCACTCTACTTCCACTATGGCGGCCCAGGTTGCCCTATTAGCCGGGGTCAAACAATTGATCATGACCCACTTTAGTCCTCGTTACGCACCGGGGAACCCTTTGCAGTTAGATGATCTTTTGGCCGAAGCCCAGTCGATCTTTCCGGCAACGATGCTAGCCAAGGATTTCTTCTGCTACGAAATCCGACGACAACGGGAGGCAACCCTGACAGCCCCTCCCCTCGCCAGCGTCTCCTAGGAGAATCGGTTATTGGTTACCCAAGGTCTGACACCAGCGCAGAAGCGCAACTCCACTGGTCAACTTAGCGATTTCCAAGCCCCAGTAGAGCCAGTGCAGTTCAATCATGGCTTCGGGCATGGCGGGTTCGCGGGTAAAACTAGACATTTCAAAGCCGATACCACTCAGGGCCGGGGTGAGTCCGTAGGTATAGATCAAGGCGATCGCCAAAAGTAGACCTGCTAGCCCGAGATAGGTGCGTTGGCGAGACCGAGATTTCTCTTGTACTAACCAAAACACGCCGGAAAGTACGATCGACGCGCAAAGCAATTCCACTCGATTAAACAAGCCAAAGATTATATAACCCGCGCCAACAAATCCAGGCTGAGCCATCATACCGGAGGCAAATAACCCCGGAATAACAATGAAATCCATCATGACGCTAGCACTAAGCCAAAAACCGAGGCAAGACATAACCCATAGCGGCCAATTGAGGAAGGGAAAAGACGGCCGAGAAGTCGCATTCATCGTAGTAAAAAAAATAGTGCTTTGCTGTACTTTTCCATTATCAAAGAGATTTTTTTGCCCCATCCTGACTTGATATTTAAATTTACAAATCGCCAATAATTTGGCTTGAATTTGTTACGTTTATTCATGGTTTACGTTTGCAACGCAGTGTTGGGCTACTGGTACGTATCACAATCCCAGCCAACTTTGCAAAGACTGCTCTAGCCGCTCTGCATCCACATCAGCTAACTTACCAATCACCTTTATCACCAAACTCTCATGCACTGTGTACACACCTCGCTTAACTGCTGTAGCTACGTTTAGGCCTGCCGCCGACCATTCAGAAAGCGCAAACTCTCCCTCAAGTAACGATCCCATTTTGCTTGTTAAGGGCGTGATCAGAATATCCTGAGAAGGATGTGGTGCGCTTATCACAACCGCAGGTCTTACTTTGGAACTCGACAAGTCCGAGAATGGATAGCGGACTAAGATAATGTCATGTTTGGAGTAGCTGGGCATACACATCATCCTCGTTATTATCCCATACGGCATCTAAGGATATTTGACTCGCTTCTAGCCAAAACCCAGCTTCATCATCAGGAAGTAGCGTCACCAAAACTCTTGTTCCTTCAGGAAGCTCTGCTGATTCCAGAAGTTCAATCTTTCCCTGACAAATCGTAGCCCAAAGTGTTTTCAGCATATTACCTCACAAGATCATCAGAAAATTGGGTGGAAACCTTGTTCATTTGGCAAGCTCAGGATAAGACATTTAGGACGGAGAGAATGTCAACTGCCCCGACTTCTTGCAAAAAACCATTTTTGTCGCTGCTTCGTCTGAGACTGCTTCAGCCCTTTTTCGGACTTGCTCTGCAACCTTTGCGATGTCGTCTGAAAATGCCACGTTGATTGCTCCGACAGCTAAAACATAGACTAAACATAGTATACAGGCTTTCTGAAACACACACATCGCGTATTGCCATGTATCTGATGAGATTGTCTAAAACTTTTGATATTGACAAGTAACCTTCAAAGACGGTCTACACCAAGATATGAAGCAACGCATTGTTAGGTTTTATTTAAACAACGCCTTTGAGCCTATTCTGTCATTGAACCATTCGGCATGCCTGATGGATTCATGATGTTCATGTACTTTCTGAATAATCAAGGCAGCATCTTCCTCAGTAAAATTTTCTAAAGGAGTATTATTTTCATCTACATATAATGCGCGCTGTCTTATTGACTCTAGGGTTTTAGCCACATTTTGATCAATATAGTACCCGTACTTCACTTTTTCATGCGAACCTATTGCAGCATGTCTATTGGCATAAGAAGTTTTTTCATGTTTTCTAAATGCTTTTTCATATTCAGCTTTAGGTAAAATACCGGAATAATAATCAGCAGCAATTTGCGATTTGCCAAGCTCTTCGTATGACAAAATTGCTAGTGCTACCGCTCTAGCGTAGCACTGATTTTCGAGTAAAATCGTTGCCTCACGCAATAATTCGCTAGAATTAATTTTACTTTTAGAAAAAACAGAAAAAACAATTTTCGCCTTTTCTGGTTCTTTAAATATATCTAGAAAAACGTCCTTTGTATGATCTCTATTCTGAGTTTTAGGGTTCTTTGCATCATCAAACACCAAAAAACATCCTGGTAGTGAGATAACTTTTTCTATGATTTCTGAAAATTTAGTTTGGGATTCCATGGCGATTTCGAAAACCTAACTTGTAATTCTATCGCAGATGCGGTATGAACATCACTTTTGGATAGATATTACCATAAAGCATCGGGTTAGTTTCGAGGTCAAACACAAAAACTTTACGGGTTCCAGACATTGGCAATGGAATAGTTTAAGTCATGTAACATTTGATGAAGCAGAGGTAGACTCAAGCCAATCACATTGCTATGACAGCCTTCAATTTTCTCTATAAATAATCCTCCTTTTCCTTCTAGAGCAAAAGCCCCGGCACAGTTAAGCGGCTCACCACTAGCAACGTAGGCGGCAATGGTGTCATCATCAATGTCGGCAAAATAGACCTGGGTTATGCCTGTGCGACACACCACCTTTGTTTGGATTTGGTCAATTAAGGCGTGGCCGGTATAGAGGACGCCCACCTGGCCCCGCATTTTTTGCCAACGGGCGATCGCCATGGCGGTATTTTCGGGTTTTCCGTAGGTTTGGCCATCAAGGTACAAAAGGGAATCACAACCCAGTAGTAGGGAATCGCTAAAAAAAGAGGCGACGGACTCGGCTTTGGCTCGAGCTAGGGCTTCGACTAAGGTGATCGGGTCATCCGATTGCAGTGACGTTTCATCAAAATTGCTGGCTTGGACTAGGGGAATAATACCCACGGATTCCAACAATCGACGGCGGGCAGGGGAGGCTGACGCTAAAATAAAGGGCGGCATAGACATGGTAGTCAATCTCAAACATGGGTGGCGATCGTTCACAGGCTGTATATTAAGCTGAAATATTGTCCAAAAATCTTTTTGCTCGCTTCAACCCCGTTGATCCACCTTCGTGATTCCTGTTCTTATTGTTATTTGTGGAGCCACAGCCACCGGAAAATCCCGCTTAGGGCTGGAATTAGCCCAACGGCTTCAGACCTCGATTATTAGCGCCGATTCCCGTCAAGTGTATCGGGGCTTTGATATTGGCACCGCTAAACCCTCTCTGGCAGAACAGTCTTTAGTTCCCCATTATTTAATAGATTGTTGTGACCCGACGGAAACCCTGACCCTAGCGGATTACCAAACCCAAGCCAATACATTAATTTATTCTTTGCCGTCGCCCGTGTTATTGGTCGGCGGGACAGGCCTCTATATTAAAGCCATTACCAGGGGGTTAAAAATTCCTAGGGTTGCCCCTCAACCCATCCTTCGTCAACAATTACAAGCTCTGGGTCAAGCCCATGCCTATCAACTCTTAGAGCAGATTGACCCCATTGCCACAACAAAAATCAAGCCATTGGACGCCGTTCGTACCCTGCGGGCTCTAGAAGTATATTACGTTAGTGGGCGACCTATTTCCGAGCAACAGGGCGAAAATATCCCTAATTATCCGATTTTTCAGATTGGGTTAGCCTGTGATCCCGAGGTCTTGCAAAAACGCATTGAAATCCGGGTTCAAGAGATGATGGATCAAGGTCTCGTTGAGGAAGTAGAGGGTCTGATTCAGGCCTATGGCTGGGATTTACCTTTACTCCAAACCCTGGGTTACGCCGAAATTAAAGCCTATTTACACGGTGAGTCTGACCTAAAATCAGCTCAAACGGCGATCGCCCTTCATACACGACAGTTTGCCAAGCGCCAACGTACTTGGTTTAGGGCTGACCCGACCATTAAATGGTTTGATAGCACCGAGCCTCAACTTCTAGACCAGGTTTGGCAGGAGTTAACCCACCGTTTGGGTACTCTGCTCAAAGGCCTGCCAGGCCAGGTCCACTAAGCCATTTAAAATTGCTACGGCCACCACCGGACTGCCCTTGCGTCCTGTGACGGTAATCGAGGGAATATTGGCCTGCTGAAGAACCACTTTAGCGTCATCCCCAGCGATAAAGTTAATTGGGGTAGCAATCACGAGGGCGGGACGAATGCGTTGTTTCTGCACCAAGTCCACTAAGGCCGTTAAAGCGGGTAGGGATTCACCAATGATAAAAATTCCCTCGGGATAGCGACTGGCCAAGGTTTCTAGCCCCGAAGCCGCTTGGGTTTTATCCTTTTGGGGACGGGTAATGGTTTGGGCACTGCAATAAACGGGATTAGCAAAGGTGGGCTGAAGTTTGGGCACAATGCCGACCTGTACCATCGGTACATCGACAATAATGGTGGTGCGTGAGGCGAGGGCCGCCGCGCCGGAAGGCAAAACGCGCTCGGAGAAGCTCAAACATTGCTGATAATCAAAATCCGCCGTGGCATAGACAACGCGGCGAACAATTTCGTATTCAGCGGGAGACCAGGGGTAACATTCAATTTCCTGGTCAATGATCGCTAAACTTTGGGCATCAGTGATGTGTAATTCCATGGTAAAAACTAGGCAAAATAGTCAAGGGTATTAAGGATTAGCCTTCATTCTTCGAGGCATTGGGCTGATTGAGCAACGGAGATAAATACGCGACCAAAACCCCTAGGGCAAAGCCGATCAGGTTGCGAAACAAGGGTAACCAGTCACTCGTCCGGGTTACGACGGGCCCAATGCCAAAGGCGATGACCAAAATGCCCCACAGGGGCGACATAATTAAAACCCATTGCCAGGCAAAAACTTGACCTTCCCGACGGGGAATGCCAGCAAAGCCAACAATTAATCCTCCCACAATGGAGGTGATTAGGGTAAGAATCCACTGCTCTCGGGGTAGCCCCGGCACGACATTACAACCGCCTCGGGTTAGACAGCCCTTGACGGTGTCCATGGCTTCGGTGATGGCTAAATTTTCGCCATTTTCCCGCACAAAATAAATATTGCCGAATCGTGCCTGGAGTTCGATCCAAAAAGTACGGGGCATCAATTCATAGACCGCATCCCCAATACTAAAGGCGAGGAGATTGCCGCCCCTGGCGTCCGCGACTAAGAGAATACTTTTATCATCCAATCCCCAAAAGGGAATCACCGCCCGCCCCGGACTGCGGTCGTATTGGGTCAAGATTCTGAGCTTCCAGCCCGTCTCGGCTTCAAATTGTTGAAAGTTTTGGACTAAAAGGTCTTCCTGGGATTGGGGCAGAAAGTTGGCTAGGTCCACAATGGGAGTGACGTCCGCCGGTAAAAGTTCTGGGTTATTGACGGCGATCGCCGTTGAGGGGGCAGATAACCAGAGTAAAAACGAAACACAACCGGCCAGGATTGTCAGGGGCCAGCCTCGGAAGCCTAATTTATTCATAAACGACGGGCAAAAAAGACAAATAAAATTCAGATTCGTTACACTTGTTTACCTATCTTAAAGGATTGTTTGGGAGAAAAATAGGGCTTGGCTGTGAGTCTTATTCCGACGGCTTGGAGGGAAGAGCCGTGGGATAGTCTTGCCAGGTTTGCCAAGCGGCCCGGACTCCGGCCAAGAGGCGGCGGGTTCCGCCCTGGACGGTAGTGACGGTTTCCTTGGCAGTGACGAGGCCCTGGTCAAGGCTGTGAACTAATTCAGATGTGCTTTTGAGCCCTTGATTGAGGTCATCGGTCAGTTCGCTAATTTCTAAGCCGGTGAGACGAATGGCTTCTAGGGTCGGTGGAAATTCTCGATTGAGGCTATCGCATAATTTTTCGGCACTGCGGGCGGCCCGGGCTAATTCCTGAAGCGCGGGAATAGCGGTCACGAGCACCGCTGTTAGGCTAGCAGAGACTAAAACCAAGGATAAGCCAAGCCAAAAGAGGGGTTCCGTCATAGGGTATTTGTTTTTGAGGGGCTAGTACCCATCTCTCGGGATTCTACAGGATTAGAGTCTACCATCTGGGTTGCCTCTACCCCAGCGGCGATCGCCTCTTGCAGACGGGCCAGTGTCTCTTGCCAATTTTTTTGGGCAACTTCCGACAATTGTCCGGTTTGCCATTGCAGGGAGGTGGTCAAATCTTCTACTAATTCTGGTAAGGCATCAGCGGATTTTTTGAGAATACGCCGGGTTTCTCGACCAGAGCGCGGCGCAAGTAAGAGACCCGTCACGGTGCCGATGAGCCCACCTACGACCATTCCGACCCATAAACCACCGCTCTTACCATTGTTTGCCATAACGTTTCCTGGGATGATTACCCCCTATTGTAGAGGAGAGCGGCAGATTCGTTGGTGGGATTTCACCGGCGATCGCCCATGGTTAATGTTAATGTCGATTACTTTGAGAATATTTCCTTTAGCCCAATGGAGGCGGCCGCCAGGAGTCCTAGGGAGCAAACAATACTTTTTCCTTTGTTGAATACATCTACATGTATATTTTTATTTTTATTTTTTTGAGAGTTATTTTCTAAGATGAGATGGCAGTTCAATATTGGGTACAATAGGACGTAGATCATCAAAGGAAATCATACCAAAATTCATGATAGTTGGGATTGGTAAACTACAGTCAATCAGTGTTGCCCTCTGCTCATATTTACATCGTCCTCCATCGATAATTAAAGGCACGCTATCGCCAAACAATTGCTGAGCGATTTTGGCATTTCTTGCTTTATAATCCTCAGAAAAACCTGCGGGTGAACAGACCATTGGAAACGGTATTTCATTTACTAATTCATAGCTTATTTCGTCAGGACAGGTTATAAAAATAGTTTTGTAGCCATCGGTAACTATGTCAGGTAATTTATTTTTTTGTGGAATAATTAGGTTGATAGGACAAGGAAATTTTGCCATTAACTTGGCACAATCTTCATTTACTTCACCGAATTCTCGAACTTTTTTGAGATTACTTAGTAGGGCAAGTGGTTGAGGTTTTTGCCAGCGTTTTAGGCGATGGATTTCGATGATCGCCTGGGAATTGTAGCCATGGGCGACAAAAACATAGGTTAAATCTGTCGGAATGATAACCACCTCGCCGGACTCTAGATGACGTTTGATTTTGGGTAAAATACTGCTTAATGACTGGGTTAGTTGGGGCATAATTGTGGGATGACTATTGGAGAATATTCGTAGCCTAACATGACTCCTATTCCCAATTTCAATATTTTTTTAATAACAAAGATAAATAATATAAATGACTAATCAAAACCGCAGAAATATCGCTTGATTGCTTTCTTTAAAAATCTAACTAACCCGTTCATTGCCTCCATCCATGGGAACGTGGGACGCTGTAGTTTTGATAAAGAGCGGAGCACCTCGTCTATCTAAATCCCGCCACCTTCGGATGAATGCTATTTAATAGCAGGTGATCGTCCCTTCATTCGAGGGCGACTTTTACCATTGTTTTGTTTGCCATCACGCTTCCTGGGATGATTACCCCCTATTGTAGAGGAGAGCGGCGGATTCGTTGGTGGGATTTCACCGGCGATCGCCCATGGTTAATGTTAATGTCGATTACTTTGAGAATGTCTCCTCGCCACCTTGCCTTTACCGTTTTACGGGACATCGACCAACGGGATAGTTATACCGACTTAGCCCTGGATCGAGTTTTACAAAAAAATGACCTCAAATCCGTTGACCGAGGATTAATCACCGAATTAGTCTACGGCATTGTGCGCCGACAACGCACCCTGGATGTACTGATCGAACAACTCAGTCAACGCCCGATTCAAAAACAAACCCCAGACCTACGGCGCATTTTACACCTGGGACTGTACCAACTCCGCTACCTTGACCATATTCCCAGCGCCGCCGCTGTTCACACCAGCGTAGAGCTAGCCAAAGCCCAAGGATTAGGCAAATTGAGTGGCGTGGTCAATGGCATCCTACGGCAATACCTGCGCTTGAGCGAGGGCGGCCATGATCCGCTAGGATTGCCCAGTAATCAGATGGAACGACTCGGCATTACCTATAGTTTTCCCGATTGGCTAATCGAACTGTTTGTGGGCCAATGGGGAGAGGCTGAAACAGAACAACTCTGTCAGTATTTCAATCAGCCTCCGTCCCTCGACCTACGCATTAACCCTCTCAAGGTATCCCGAGAGCAGGTAATCCATGCCTTTGAGCAGGCTGGCATTCTGGCAACAACCTTACCCGATATCCCCCAAGGGCTACGACTGGCCAAGGGGTCTGGGGCGATCGCCAACCTACCGGGATTTATCGAAGGCTGGTGGACAGTACAGGATGCGAGTGCCCAAATGGTCAGTCATCTACTCAATCCTCAACCCGGCGAGGTGATTATTGATGCCTGTGCCGCTCCTGGGGGCAAAACCAGCCACATGGCCGAATTAATGGGCGATATCGGGCTTATTTATGCCTTGGATCAAACCGCCTCTCGCCTCAAAAAATTGCAAAAAACCCAAACTCGCCTCGGGCTGACCTGTATTCAAACCTGGGCAGGAGACAGCCGTCAGTTTTTACTCCCGCCGGGGCAAAAAGCAGACCGGGTTTTGGTGGATGCGCCTTGTTCTGGACTAGGAACCCTGAACCATAATCCTGATATCCGCTGGCGACAAACCCCAAAAACCATTCAGTCCTTGATTCCGACCCAACAAGCACTGCTGGCCCAAGCGGCAACCTGGGTTAAACCCAAGGGAATATTAGTTTACGCCACCTGCACCCTCAATACTCAGGAAAATCAAGCCATTATTGCGGATTTTTTGGCTCATCATCCCCAATGGCACCTCCAGCCCATCCTTTGGCCCAATGCGGAGGAGAATTGGTGTGATCAAGCAGGATGGCTCCAGGTTTTACCCCATCATCACCGGCGAGATGGTTTTTTTGTGGCGAAATTAAAAAACCAGGTAGATTAGATGAAATTTAAATCAGTTCAAAATATTGTCAATCTATACTAAGTAGGAGGTTTGAATTAAATATTAAGATAAATGTCATTAAAACCCTTGTGGTGGCTTAGCCCCCTTGCGTCAGACTGGGCAAGTCGATTTTTTGAAAATTGTCAAAAGCCTTTAGCGAAGAGGGTTTTAGGTGATGTACTTGATAAAATATTACCGCTCATAGTTGTCGAGTATTGAAAACCTTGAAGGATCTTCATGGACAGACTTTTTGTGTAGTACTGAAAAAGTTTCTTTCCGAGATTCATGGAAGAGGGCTAAAGACTCAACTTTGATGTTGAAGGGACTGGCAGTATTGAGGCGGTCACTGCCCCCAGATTTAACTTTATAATCCCGTACATCTCGCATTCCAATCAGCCCTAGGGAATAGGGAAAGCCCTGGGGACGACGGGGATAGCCTGAGCGCAGTTGGCGCAATACAGACATGAGGGCA
>JBGSZT010000165.1:0-3586 GCA_041750255.1 Synechocystis sp. | reverse complement strand
AGGGCACAGCACCCTACACAGATTAGTACAAAGAACGGAACTACCTCTTGCCCAGACTGAAACAACACCAATAACGGGAGTCAGTATTGACGGAGGAAAAATCTGCCTGCGAGGAGAAGAGGACAAAGGTGGGCAATGGCGTGATTATAAGCTGGTCAGTTGTCATGACAACATTTGTGAAGCCTTTTTTCAAGCTCCCGAGAGCCTAAAAGAATGGAGCAATACGTTGCCCCTTGCCCCTATCGTGACTTTTTTGGGAGATGGACATCCAGGGGTCTGGAATCTGGTGCAGGAGTTTGCTCCACCACAGTGGTTGGTTCGACGACAAGTATTGGATTGGTATCATCTCAAGGAAAATCTTTATAAAGCCGGGGGGTCTCTAAAGCGATTACGATATGTGGAAAACCTTCTCTGGCATGGTTTTGTTGATGCCGCCATTAGAGAATTTGATGGCGTGAAAAATATAAAATTCCCTAAATTTCAGTCTTATCTGGCGAAACATCGTCACCGAATTCCCTCCTATGAGACTTACCAAAAGCTTGGTATTCCTATCGGTTCAGGAGATGTAGAGTCTAAAATCAAGCAAGTTGGAGCTAGGGTAAAGTTATCGGGAGCACGATGGAATCGAGAGAATGTTCCTCATATTTTGCGTCTTCGCTGCGCTTATATCAATCGATCCTCAGCCCTTAGTCTCAAGGTACTATCTTAACTGGGATGCACCCTCTACATTTTTAATTTAATGAATAAATTGCTCAATCGCTTAGACTTATTTTCAAAGAATAGAAATAATGAAAACTACATCATTCTTTTCTTTTCTATTGTCTTAGGTGGAATTTTTTCATTTCTTCTTATGGGTGAAAACCTTAATCCCAGCAATACAGAATGGTTATTTAGAGGGGCAAATGATCCAGCAAGCCATTTCATCGGCTGGCTATACTACAGTCAAGACAAGTGGACTTGGCCAATAACGTTTAGTGAAAGTCTTGCCTATCCGACAGGTGCAGTTATAAGCTACTCGGATTCGATCCCAATTTTTGCAGTTATATTTAAGACATTAAAGACTTTAAATATATTCACTGGAACTATACAGTATTTTGGTGTTTTCTTTTGTTTGAATTTGATACTGCAATTTTTTTGGGGCACCAAATTAATTCGTTTGTTTACTAACAATGATGCGGAGGGTTTGTACATTGCCCTTGCCTCCGGAACAATATTTATGATGTCTCCACCGATGTTATGGAGACTTCATGGTCATTTTGCATTAACTAGTCATTGGTTAATATTAGTATCTCTTTGGAGTTTTTTTAAAGCAAAAAAATCAATACAAATACGAAATTTACGCAACGTGTGGATGATCCAATCCGTTGTCATCCTAATTTCTTCTGGCATCCATCCTTATTTAGCTGTCATGTCATTGGTTTTGATAATTGCCAGTTTTTTACAATTATTTTTACAAAAAAAAGTACGTGCAAGTCTTTTATTTCTCCTGGTTATTGGATCATTAACTTTAATGTTTATTGGCTGGTTGTTTTGGGGATATTTCTACATTAAAGGTGGTGGAGAAAGTCAAGGCTATGAAATTCATTCTTATAACTTATTCAGTATTTTTACAAAAAATCCAGAACGGCCGTCAAAGTTTATTATTTCCTTTGCATTACGGCCGGGGCAACAATTTGAGAGTTATGGTTATCTGGGCATTGGAATTATTTCACTTTGTTTTGCCAATCTTTTTAGGCTTCTTTACAAAAAACATGAATATAAAAGTAATTTTAAAAAATTAACCGCTCTAATTTATAGAAACTGGCTTTTGTTATTGGTGTGTATGTTGCTGGTTTTGTATGCAGTTAGTAATCAAGTCACTTGGGGAGAGTCAATCCTATTTGAATATCCTTTGTTGCCAATTGTCAGTGATCTGACCGCTAAATTTCGTGTAGGTGCCAGATTTTTTTGGCCTGTTTATTACATTCTAATCTTAGGGATTATTGTATTTAGTTTTAGAATATGGAATCGTCAACAATTTAAAGTAATTCTTTTACTCGTTATCACTCTTCAATTTTTAGATTTGTTACCTGTATATCAGTATTCTACGGAATGGATGCAGAATACCTCCCAAGAGTCTAACAATTCAGAATTTAATCATTTGACTAAATCATCTAAAAACTATCAAAAATTAATGACTTTCCCCAGTCATCAATGTGGAGAATCTCCTGTTTCTTTTCCAGCCCTTGAAAAACTTGCTGTAACTCATGGTTTAAAAACAAATAGTGCTTACTTAGCAAGATATTCAGAAAATGATTTAAAAATTCACTGCAAGGCATTACTAGACAATATTTCTTCGGGTAAACTCGAAGATGATTCAATTTATATTTTTGGTTCGTCTTTATTTACTATCGCTAATAAAATCAATCAACAAGTAAACGGATCACATATATGTGGTTTTCAGGGTGGCCTAATTGTTTGTCAAAAGCGTGAAAAATTATCTGATTCCCAAAATTACTCGCCGTTGATTTGGTTCAGTGATCCCCTAGAGTTTACCTCTGAGAATAAGGATTCAATACAATATATGACTGGTGATTGGTCTACTCCAGAACCAGACGGTACTTGGACTGATGGAAAAAATACAACGTTACATCTACCAATTCCAAATAAAAATCAAAATGTAGAAGATATTTATCTTAAATTCATAGCTGAAGCTTTTGTCAATGAAAAACACCCTAATCAGATTATAGATATTTTGGTAGATCAGAAATTGATTACTCAATGGAAATATTTTTCTAATCAAAATAATCCGACACGTATAGTTAAAATTCCGGCAGAGTTAATTGGTCAGGATGGTATTTTGAATATAACCTTTCGTATTCATAATCCCATGTCTCCTTCTCTACTAAATATAAGTGACGATACAAGATTATTGGGAATCAAGCTTAAAACTATTGAAATATACGGTCAAAAAAATCAGATTACGTCAGCATATCATGATTAAAATAAAATAAATAATCCAAATCCAATACTTTAGAGGCGATCGCCAATTGAGTAATAACGGTTAAATCCATGGGGACTACCAGTAGACTGACCTTACCCCGAAAAAATGGACAGGAAAGTTAAGCGGGGATAGGTGGTTGTAGAGAGAGGTAAAAATTGTCCTCAAATTCCGATGGGGAAAGAAATCCGGCGTTGCTTAATTCAGGTATGAATGCGAACCTTGCACATATCCAGAAGGTAGTTTGAATCAAGGTTTAAAAAGTGGTATTTTTAGAGATTCATATTGCAAATCAGCAACGCCAGAAATCCGATAGTGGAGTGCAATCGCTGTCGATTATAAAAGACCTCAATCCATTCAACAATGGCAGTGCGAGCAAGAGCGCGAGTAGGGAAAGTCGTGGAGTGGATAAATTCAGTTTTAACGGTGCCGAAAAAGCTTTGAGCTATGGCATTATCCCAACAATTAGGGTCTGAACAGAATTTTGTGTAAGGGGAGTAAAATCCAATCAAAACGAGGAAACCCCAAATGGTACGCAAAAAACAAGAACCGAATCGCGTCGATAGCTTACTCGACGAGTTGCTAGAAGAGCATCAAACCCCCGAA
>JBGSZT010000164.1:0-22584 GCA_041750255.1 Synechocystis sp. | reverse complement strand
TCCCCCGGTCGTTGAGGAGGCACACATTATCGCGGAGGAAGCTCCCCCGGTCGTTGAGGAGGCACACATTATCGCGGAGGAAGCTCCCCCGGTCGTTGAGGAGGCACACATTATCGCGGAGGAAAAAACTTCTGCTGTTGAGAAAAAAAACCCTGTCCTTGAGATTAGAGCAGTTAAAAAGTCTACAAAAACTCCAGCTAAAGCCAAAAAACAGTCTAGTAGCACAAAGAAAAAACGCAAATAATCTGCGACTGAACCACCCCGCCCCTAAAGGATTAGCTTATGAAGGAGGGAGTCCGTAGGACGGAGGAATTTTATAAATATTTAAGCTCACCCTCTTAAACTGCCCGTGATGGTAAATATTAGTAAGGAGGTCAAATCTCTGCCAACTTTCGGGCTCGGCTACAATGGAACGCACAATCAAGCTCAACTTAATAAAAAGGAGTCAGGCAACGATATAGTTAACCTTCCCTGTTTGCTCCGCACAATCACCACACCAATTCACTGTCTTGATCTTTAGGCTAACCGATGCTAATTTTAATATTTTTGTTTTTGATCTTCACTCCGGTGCACGCTGGGGCAGGGAACACAGTGGCGATCGCCATTAATGCAGATTCTATCTATGCCCAAACCTCTCCTAAACCCTCTGCGCCGGCCGTATTGGTAGAAAAAGCCAAAAAAGACCTTTCCGTTCGGGCTAATATCCCCATCGCCGCAATTCAACTCCGCGCCTCCGAGCGTCAAACTTGGCCCAACGGCTGTTTGGGGTTAGCCCAGCCCGATGAGATTTGCACCCAGGCGATGGTTCCGGGGTGGCGCTTAGTCTTGACCCACCAGGACAAAACCTGGGTATATCGCACTAATCAATCGGGCCGTGTTCTACGCCTAGAACCCACGGTCGATTAAGTTTTTGCTATTACAACCTGCCAATTAAGCCAATGTTTTCTTTGTCTCTAACGATAATTACAGAACCAAACAGAGTAGTCGTCTAATAACTGATAATTGGGAGACAAGTAGTCTGTTGATTCCAACTCAGATAGACATAACTCAAAAGTTTTGCCATCTTCCATTCTTTTCAATTTGGCCCCAATTTCATTCCATTTGTCTAGATCAACAATAACTTCAATCAACCGAAAGGTATCTAGATAAGAAGCCCGTTTTTTTCTGCTCTCAAAATGCTCTTTCGCTGACATATGGCCAAATACAAAGCTTTCTTCCCAGGAAAAATCTTCAATGCCGGTTAAATAGCAAGGATGAACTAAATTGTCCTGAATAAATCTGCCATAGGCGATCATGGTTTTCTTATCAACGTCAGCCACGTTTCCGGCAGCATCGACCCCGACAATAGCTTTGATTCTCTCTTCTTGATCTGCCCAATTAGATTCAATAATAGGTTGGTCTTTTTTGGATAAGCGCCAAAATATAGGTTCACCTTTATTGAATTTCTTTTCTCGTAATTTTTTTTGAGCTATGGGGCTGAAAGCAGTTTCTTTTTTAATCATAGAAATTTGTTGTCTCCGTATTTCAACAAGTATTACAATTAATATTTATTGACTAAGCAAGCCAATTTAGGATCTTTCGCTAGCATTTTTGAGAAGAAATTTGACCGGTTAACTAGGACGTTTAGGAAGTCAGCTTCGGGATCGAACTAGATTTTTATGTTCTGGTCTATTGTTGTCCTCCCGGTTTAAGTTTATCATTTTTTTATTTTGCATCATTATCAATAGCCCCTAGGGGTAATCAGCCAATGCTTGTACTGATACGTTGTGGTGTTGCCAATTAAAACTACCGTGAGCATGTCAATCGGGTGATGAAGCATTTCTGCCAGGGTCGTTTGCACAATGCTTTCATCTTCTCGATAGACAGACCGAACCAAGGCCACTGGAGTTTGGGGAGAGCGGCACTCTAAAAAAATTCTTTGAGCCGTGGCAATCAGTTCCGTTCGTTTCTGGGATTTGGGATTGTAAAGTGCGGTCACAAAGTCAGCTTGGGCTGCGGCCGTTAAACGCTGTAGGATTTTTGCCTGGGGGGTTAGGAGGTCACTTAAACTAATGGCACAGAAGTCGTGCATCAGGGGAGCGCCCACCTTTGCCGCCGCTGCCTGGAGAGCCGTAATACCCGGAAAAACCTCCACTGTTGGCGACTGACCGTCCCAGCCTTTTTTCTCCAGTTCTTCTAACACCAAGCCCGCCATGCCATAAATGCCGCAATCGCCGGAGGAAACTACCGCCACCTTGAGCCCCCACTCCGCCAAGGCGATCGCCCGTTGACAGCGTTGACGTTCTTGGGTGATGGGGAAGGATTCAATGATTTGCCCCGGACGTTGCAGGGGCTGGATTAGGTCTAAATAGAGAGAATAACCAATGATGGCATCGGCATTGACCAATGCCGTCTGGGCCGCTGGGGTGATTTGGGCTAATTCACCGGGCCCGGTGCCCACCAGCCAAAGAGTGCCGACTTTATCGATGTACTCCTGACTGGCTTCGGCGATCGCCAGAGTAACGGCATAGTCATCTTGCTTAAAAATTTGTTTACTAACGATGAGGCTTGCCGAGCCATGGGCTTGGGCCGCCATCAGGGCTGAGGCTTCCGCTACGCTAGGGGTTCCGACTTCCTCAGCTACCACCGGGGAGGGATTGGGAACCGGCACGGGCTTGAGCACCTGGGCGGGATAGGTTTTAAAGGGAAGATTATGTTCGGTGCAGTAGGCCAGCAGTCCTTCCTCATCGGCTTTGAGGTCTAAGCTGGCCACACCGGCGATCGCCTGGGGAGCTAAATTATAGTCGTCAATGGTTGTTTGAACTGCTTGCTGAATGAGGGCTTGGGGCGTACCTCGCACACAGCCAATGCCCAACCAGAGAACCCGCGGATGCCATTGGACTTGGGAAATTTCCACTGTGGGGGCCTGGCGAGCACTAATCCAGACCTGGTCCTCTGCCGTTTCCTCTGCAAAGCCGAAGGGATGGACGGTGGGTAAATGATCTTGCCAAAGCCTAGAGCCACTGTCTTGGATGACCTGTACTTTCTTTTGAGCGGCGATCGCCGCACTGACTGCCGTCCAATCTCCGGCTCCCCGCCGCCAACCAAAGGGATCTCCCAAGGTATCAAGGGCGGGTAACTGGAGCGCCTGGGCCGCGCCGGTCAAAACAGGAATGGCTTGCAATTGTTGGGCGATTAATCGGCTCAACTGGTCGGCTCCGCCCTGGTGTCCACCACACAGGCTAATGACGAACTTTCCCTGGGGGTCAATCACGGCGATCGCCGGATCGGTTTGTTTATCCGACAGTAAGGGGGCAATGAGGCGCACCACCGCCCCGGTGGCCAAGGCAAAAATGAAGCCGGAATACTCCGGCCAAAGCTGGGGCAACAGATCCCGTAGGTACCCTGGGTAGGTTCGATAATGATCCGATGCAGGAAAACTATCCGGTATGTAGAGCACTGCCCCCAGGTTCCGACAGAGCGGCAAGAGGGTTTGTACAGATTGCGGGGTAACGGCGATCGCCGCTAGGGGTGAAGCATCAGAAAAAAAAGTCAAGGGGATTTGGAGACAAAAGAGGCATAAATATCTACTTTATCGGTTTCGCCGACGCATCGAACCAGAACACGGGCAACTTCGCCCTGGACCGGGGGAATTACACAATTTTTGCAAAAGCTTAACCTAAGCCTAATCTAATGTTGAACTGTTAAGGAGGTTAAGTCCTGTAAAGTTTGGCTTATAACCCTACTTCATCTCCCTGGATGATTACCCTAACTCTTACCCGTTAAAAAATGTCACAGTTTAATCGTATTGCGTCTTTCGTTGTTGCCAGTCAGATTGATGCCCAGAGCAACACCGATACCGAGACTGCCGCCGAAATTGTTGCGTCTAGCGTTGATGGGAATACCCTGGTCTATTCCAATTCTCCCCAGGGAACCCTAGGATTTGTCGATATCACCAACCCCAATGCACCCCAAGGCCTTGGGGAGATTACTGTGGGGGGAGAACCCACCAGCGTGACAGTCAAGGGCAATTTGGCCCTCGTTGCCGTTAATACGAGTGCAGATTTTGTTAATACCTCCGGACAACTCCTGGCAGTGGATATTGCCACCCAGACCATTGTTCGTACCTGGGATATTGGCGGCCAGCCGGATTCGATCGCCGTTAGCCCCGATGGTAACTACGCGGTCATCGCCATTGAAAACGAACGGGATGAGGATTTCAACGATGGTGCCCTGCCTCAACTGCCGGCCGGGAATGTGGTTATCGTCAACACCGCCGATGCCGATTCTGCTAACTGGACAACCACGATTGTTGCCCTAACTGGACTTACCGGTCTGACGGAAGCCAGCGACCCAGAACCAGAATTGGTGGACATCAGCACCAATAATATTGCCGCTGTTACCCTCCAGGAAAATAACGCCATCGTTTTGATTGACCTGACCACAGGTACTGTTATCAACAGCTTCTCCGCTGGAACCGTAGATCTGACCGGGATTGACACCGTAGAAGAAGACCCCGCCATCATCGACCAGACTTCTTCCTTAAACGGTGTTCCCCGGGAACCCGATGGCATTACTTTCATTGGTACGGACTACATTGCCACCGCTGACGAAGGCGATTTAGATGGCGGTAGCCGGGGCTTCACCATTTTTGATCTCCAAGGCAACGTGGTTTATACCTCCGGCAATGAAATGGATCAGCTTGCCGCCAAGTTTGGTCACTACCCTGATGCCCGGTCTGAAAATAAGGGCAACGAGCCGGAGAACATCGAGTTCGCCACCTTCGATGGGAATGATTATCTTTTTGTTAACTCCGAGCGTTCCAGTTTGGTTTTTGTTTATAACGTTAACGACCCCACTAACCCCGTATTTGAGCAAGTCTTACCGGCTGGGGTTGCACCGGAAGGGGGAAAAGCCATTCCTGAACGCAATCTGCTGGTGGTTGCCTCCGAGGAAGATAACCGGGGTGACCTAATTCGTTCCGTGGTCAATATCTATGAATATTCCGATGAGCCTGCGGTCTATCCCACCATCCAGTCTGTAGATGGAACCAACGGTGCCCCCATTCCCTGGAGTGCCATGTCTGGTTTGGCGGCGGGCCCTGAAAATACCCTTTATGCGGTGGAAGATAGCTTCTACGGGTCAAACCGCTTTTTCTCCATCGATACTTCCACCACCCCCGCAACCCTAACTACCGCTACCACCATTAAAGACACCAATGGCGTGTTTGCCGCCCTGCGTCCTGATCTGGTCAACGGTGATGCAGATAAAACCGTTAATATCGACCCCGAAGGCATTGCCGCCACAGGGGATGGATTTCTCTGGATTGCTTCTGAAGGCGCTGGAGCCGCTGGTGATGCGGGAAAAATCCTGAACTACCTTTTCAAAGTTGATGCCACCACCGGGGCGATCGCCGAAGTTGTGTCACTGCCGGATGCAGTCAACGATAAGCAGATTCGCTTTGGGCTTGAGGGCGTTGCCTATGACAATGGCAAACTCGTCACCATCCTCCAACGGGCTTGGACGGGGGATCCTAGCCCTCGTGTTCTAGTTTATGACACCGCAACCTCCGCGTGGGTGGGGGATTTCTTCTATCCCCTCGATGCGGTGGAATCCCAAAACGGTGGTTGGGTCGGTCTTTCCGATATTTCTCCCTTGGGTAACGACAACTTCCTAGTGCTAGAGCGGGATAACCAAGGTGGCCCTGATGCAGCGATCAAACGCCTATATTCCATTAACCTGTCCGGGTTAGCAGATGGGGACACAATTGAGAAGGAATTTGTGCGTAACCTGATTCCTGACTTCACCGCCACCGGTGGTCTGATGCCCGAAAAACTCGAAGGTTTAGCAGTCACAGACGATAAAATCTGGATCATCAACGACAACGATGGTGTGGATAGCAACAGTGGCGAAACTCAACTTGTCGCCCTGGACTTTGGGGCCAAGATCGGTGAAACCACCGCACTAATTCCCCAGGCTGGAAGCTCCACCTTGCCCGAGCATTTACTCGATGGCGAAAGCGGTGACACCGACTTCCCCTACGGAAACTTTAAGCCCCTGGCCACGGTGGGTGAAATCGATCCCAACACAGGTCACGTCTTAACCGGTTATCCCGATGGACAAGCCGCCTGGTTGCTCGACGAAGATACCATCCGCGTGGTCTATCAGTCCGAGTCTTACGCCACCATGTCCAATGAAACCTACCCCTGGATCATGGACAGCGGCGTGAGTTTCACTGGTTCTCATGTTCATGCTATTGACTACAATCGTGCCGCCTTTGCCGATTTCCTCAATAACGACAGCCCGGCTAGCGAAATGTTTGAGGGAGCCGGTCACCTATTCAACACGGTCTATAATGTTTTTGGCGAAATTGTAGACGGGAAAAATACAGACCAAAGCGATCTAAGTGCTAAATGGGGTAACCAAACCGGAGCCGACGGCACCTTCTTTGCCTTCCGCGACGAGATGCAGTTGACCCAAGCCGACTGGTTCTTCCACTCCTTCTGCGGCGCTTACTACGAGCAAGTCCACAAATACGGCGATGGCATCGGCTTTGAGAATGATGTCTGGTTTATGGCTGAAGAGTGGAACATCGGTGATGGTATGTTTGCCGATCCCGATGGGGATGGGCCGCTGACCGGGAACGACTTCTTTATCGACAACACCATGGGTCTGGCCTCGATGGTGGTGGATATCGCCAATCAGGTCGCCTACACTGTGACGGTTTTAGGTCAGTCGGGCTATGAAAAAATCATGCCCATCAACCCCGGCCATGAAGACTACGTGGTTCTGGCCATGTCCGGTTACAACCTAGAAGTAGAACCCGCACCTTTGAAAATCTACATCGGTAAAAAAGACTTTGATGCCAGTGGCAATGCCATCGACTACAGCACTGCTTCGGAACGGGATGCTTTCTTAGCCCGTAATGGTCTACTTTTTGGTCAACTCTACGGTATGGCCGCTACGGATGAGACCTACGCCGCTCTGGGCATTACCAATGTGGATGCCGACATTGAAATGTTGAATGCCTACGCCACCGATGCGGCGGCCCCTGAAAGCTTTGAAGTGCGTTACTACGCAACAAGTTATCAGTGGGATGGCTTTGACACACCGGAAAATGCTGGTGAAACCGAAGTCTACAAATGGTTGCATGATGGGGACGACGGCGAGGCCAACGAGCAACCCGATGGTTACACTTTCTTCAACGGCGACAGCAAAGTTGAACACCCGGCAGTTGATCCCGATATTACCCAGTCCCGTTACGTTATCAATTTGACCGACGCCCGCTCCATCTTAGGCATTGACTTTAACAACATCGTCACTGACTTAGAAAACGATGCAGACGGTAACGGTCTGCCAGATTATCTCTCGGCGGATGTAACCCGGATTATTGCGGGCGTAGATGGTTCCCTAACCCTGGAAACCAATGGCAAAGGTGCCGCCCATGTCGGCCCGAATAACCCCGATGGTACGTCAACCCACGCAATCCACGTAGAACGGGACAAAGCTTACGCCGATCAACCCGATGGACTCCAGTGGGTTAAGGCGGAAGATGGTGACTATCTAGTTGTGGATGAAGACTCCGGCAATGACTACGGTGAGCGGAAGTATGTTCTGCCCATCGATGCCGAAACAATGCATTTAAACGACCCTGGTACGGGCTACTTCCTGGCTTCCGCTGGCGGTTCCCTCAACCCCCGGGCGGCGGAAGGTGTTGCGGCCATCCCTGGTACCTTCTCCCGGGCAACCGGTGCGGAATTTTCCGGAACCTGGAACGTGACCCATTTGGTAACGAAGAAGGAAGACGGTAGCTTTTACACCCAAGAAGAGCTTGCCGGCACTGGCATCCAAGAAATCATTGGTAGCCGCCCGCTGGACGAGCAAACCTTTATTGGGGTCGTTCAGCACAGTGGTGAATCCGGTGGCATCATTGCCGATCGCCTGGCAGATCAAGGCGGTCAGATCTTCCTGTTCAATATCACTGAACCCCTGGAAACTACTTTTACCCTGCAACTATTCCACCTCGCGGATCAAGAACCTCTCAACGCAGGAGCTGGCCTGACGGATATTACCGGTCTATCGGCGGTACTCAATGCGTTGAAAGCCGAGGATTTGGGTAATGACGGCATTGCGGATAACACCTTGATTCTTTCCTCTGGGGATGCCATTATTCCCGGTTTATTCTACGAAGCCTCCCTACCGGCCTTTGGCTCCCGGGGGATTGCGGATATTCAAATCCAGAACGAGTTAGGGGTACAGGCTATTACCTTTGGCAACCATGAGTTTGACTTCGGTACCAAGGCGATCGCCGATTTAATCAGCGGTGCTGCCCCGGGCGAAATTTTAGGAGCGGACTTTGCGGGAGCTAACTTCCCCTACCTGAGTACCAACCTTGACTTCTCTACCGATACCAACCTCGCTCCCCTAGAGGTGCCCGGTGGTCAGGCTCCCCAGGCCAATAAGGTGACTTCTTCCACTGTGATTGATGTCAATGGAGAAAAAATTGGTGTAGTGGGCGCAACAACCCCTACCCTCGCCTCCATCTCTAGTCCAGGAACCTTGGGCATTTCTCCTTCTCCCTTTGGCTCCAACCCCACTGAAGCTGAGTTAGATGCCTTGGCGGCGATAATTCAAACCGAAGTGGATGCCCTCTTGGCCGCCAATCCCGGCATGAATAAAGTGGTGCTCCTAGCCCACATGCAAAAGCTGACCATTGAGGAAGCCCTGGCCACCCGCTTGGAAAACGTGGACATCATTGTCGGTGGCGGTTCCAATACCCGTCTCTTTGACGAAAATGACCGGATACGGGCCGGCGATAGCAATCAAGGGGAATATCCTAAATTCTTTACCAATGCCGGTGGTACCCAAACTCTGCTGGTCAATACCGATGGTAGCTACAAATACTTGGGTCGCCTCGTAATTGACTTTGACGCGGAGGGCAATATCCTCCCCGACAGCTACGATCCGGTTATTTCCGGTGCCTATGCCACCGATGCCCAGGGGGTAGCGGATTTGAATGCAGCTAGTCTGGTGGATCCCGAAATTCAACAGATTGTCGATGCCATTGAATCTGAAATCATTGCCACGGAATCTAATGTCTTTGGTTTAGCTAATGTCTTTTTGAACGGCAATCGCTCCGGTACCCCCACCGATGGCGTTCGTACCCAGGAAACGAACTTGGGCAATATCACCGCCGATGCTAACTTGGTCCTCGCCCAATCCATCGATCCTACCGTGGTGATTTCCCTCAAAAATGGCGGCGGTATTCGGGCTTCCATTGGTCAAACCATTGTTCCCCCTGGTAGCACCGAAGCGGTGCGGGGCCCCAACGGTGAATTGGTGGATAGCGAAGGCAACGTGGTCAAACCGGAAGGAGGCATCAGCGAAAACGATATTAAAAAGGCCCTGGCTTTCAACAACGGCCTGACCATCCTCACCCTCACCAAAGCTGAACTGGTTGATTTATTGGAACATGGGGTCAGCGCTTTACCTGGGGCTGCGGGTCAGTTTCCTCAAGTATCGGGGGTTAAATTCTCCTTTGACCCTGATCTGCCGGTGGGCGATCGCCTCCTGAGTGCGGGCATTTTTGATCAAAACGATCAACTTTTGGCTGAACTGGTGAGGAATGGGGAGATTGCGGGGGATGCCAATCAGGAATTCCGGATGGTAACCCTAGGCTTCCTGGCTGAACCTAACTTTGATGCCGGGGGGAACTTTATCGGGGGCGGCGATGGTTATCCCTTCCCGAACCTGAACGACCCCGAGGTCGCGGCCCGCACTAATCCGGTGGACTTAGTCCAAGAAGGCGTAAAAACAGGGGATGCTACCTTTGCCGATGACGGTACGGAACAGGATGCCTTGGCGGAATATCTCAACGATAATTTCAGTGTTAACCCCTTCGACCAATCCGACGTTGGCCCGGCCCTGGACGAGCGCATTCAAAACCTCAATTTCCGTGACGATACTGTCATTGACCCCACCGGCACCCTGGTTGTCGGTACGCCTGACCGGGATGTGCTCTGGGCGGGTATTGATGATTTTGTCGGCATCAAAGACTTGGTCTTCACCGGAGCTGGCAACGATGAAGTGGATATCCTTATCGGTGGCCCTGGTCGCGGTGGCAATCGCATTAACCTTGGCAGTGGCGCGGATATTATCTATGCTGGCAATGGCGATCGGGTCTTTGGTAGTACTGGTGATGATACCCTTGATGCTACGGATGCTTCAGATTATCGTCTCTCCGGTGGTGCTGGTGATGACATCTTCTTCCTCGGCACCAACGGTCGTGCCCTGGGTGGAGACGGTAACGACCAGTTTTATGTCCAAGCCGGTGGCGGCAACGTCCTCGCCGGTGGTGCTGGTGCTGACCAGTTCTGGATGCTGACCGATGCCATTCCCACGGCGGCCAATACCATTACTGACTTTGTGAGCGGTGTCGATGTGATCGGTATTGCCAACCAAGGCGCAGGGGTTGACTTTAGCGATCTAGTCCGCTCGGGTAACACCATTGCCTTCAAAGGACAAGAAAACCAACCCTTTGCGACGTTGACCGGTATTCAAGCTAACACTTTAACCGCGGCGAACTTTGTCTTTATCTAATTCCGATGATTCGTTGCAAATCTAAACACTGAATCTTGCTAACCTGGGCTAGGGAAACTTGGCTCAGGTTTCTTGGCTCAAAAACATAACCTAATATCCTAAGGAACATACCCATGACAACAAACCAAGGCACTCCAGGCAATGACCTACTCATTGCTGGCATTGATTTTGGCGGACTCAATAATCTCGTTTTAGGCCTGGCAGGCAATGATGAAATTGATAGCGGTCCCGGCTCCGGCGGCAATATTTTGAGTGGCGGCTCCGGTAATGATATTCTCATCGTCGGTAGCAATGACCGGGCCTACGGCGATGACGGTAATGATGTGTTGGATGCCGGCGACGAAGGCGGCAATAATAGCCTCTACGGCGGACTGGGTGATGATATTCTCTTTGGCGGCAAAAATGACCGTCTCTACGGCGGCCCCGGCAACGATACTTTATTTTTGGGCTCCGGCAGTAGCCGCGCCTGGGGCGGCACCGGCATTGACCGCTTTTGGATTGGCGTGGGGGAAGTTCCCGCTACTCCTAACACGATCGCCGATTTTAATCCCAGCATCGACCAACTGGCGATCGCCTTAGATGGCATCACCCAACTCAGTGACCTAACCTTCAGTCCACAGGGCGCCAATACCCAGGTGAGTGTCACCGCAACCGCCGCCGCACTGGCGATTCTAGAAGGCGTGAACGTCAATCAACTCAATGGCACTAACGTTTTAATTGATCCCGATACGGTGACGGCTCCTACCACTCCGGCGGACAATAGCGTCATCCAATTAGAGGTTTTAGGCACCTACGCCACCGGCTCCTTTGAGGAAAGTGCCGCCGAAATTCCGGCCTATGACCCGGCCACTCGCCGCCTATTTGTGGTCAATGCCCAAAATAGTCAAGTGGATGTGTTGGATGCCAGCAACCCCAGTAATCCTGTTTTGATTACCAGCATTGATACCTCTATTTTTGGTTCCCCTAATAGTGTGGCGGTGAAAAATGGCTTAGTGGCGATCGCCGTTCAAGCCGAGAATCCTCAGGCCAATGGACAAGTGGTGTTTTATCAAGCGAGTAGCCCCAACTTTAACCTCCCCCTCAAAAATGTCACTGTCGGCGCCCTGCCTGACATGCTGACCTTTACCCCCGATGGAAAAAAAGTCTTAGTGGCCAACGAAGGTGAACCCAACGAAGACTATAGTTTTGACCCCGAAGGAACCATTAGTATCATTGATATTAGCAATGGTTTGGCCAATGCTCAGGTTAAAAACCTCAACTTCAACGCCTTTGATGGAGAAAAATTAGCCCTCCAAGCCGCTGGAGTCCGTATTATCGGCCCCACAGGCACAACCGTTTCCCAGGATCTAGAACCGGAATACGTTGCCGTTTCCCCCGATGGACTCACCGCCGTCGTCACCCTCCAGGAAAATAACGCCCTGGCCTTTGTTGAGCTGACCAGCGAGACCATTACCGAGATCAAAGCCCTTGGTCTCAAAGACTTTAGCCAACCCAGTAATACCTTTGATGCCAGTGACCGGGATGTCAACGGCACCTCGGCCGGTGGCGGTCGAATCAATCTACAAAACTGGCCCGTCTTTGGTATGTACCAACCAGACGCCATCGCCAGCTATACCGTCAACGGAGAAAACTATTACATCACCGCCAACGAAGGAGATGCTCGGGTGCGCCCCACCGGCGACGATGAGGTTCCGGGTTTTGAAGAGGGTGATATTTTCAGCGATGAAATACGACTTGGCAATAACAGTTATGCGCTAGATCCCACGGTATTCCCCAATGCCGCTGACCTCAAGAAAGTCGATAACCTAGGTCGTCTGACCGTCACCAACAAAACCGGCGATATCGACGGAGACGGCGACTTTGAACAAATCGTCATGTTTGGCACCCGTTCCTTCTCCATTTGGGACAGTAACGGCACCTTGGTCTTTGATAGTGGCGATGACCTCGAAAGGATCACCGCCTCAGTCTTTCCGGCCAACTTCAATACTGGCCACACCACCAATACCCTGGATGACCGCAGTGACAACAAAGGACCTGAACCCGAAGGAGTCGTCACCGGCGAAATCAATGGTCGCAGCTATGCCTTCATTGGTCTAGAGCGTATCGGCGGCATCATGGTCTACGATGTCACCAATCCCGTTGTTCCTGAATTTATTCAGTACATTAATAACCGCGACTTTACCGCAGAAGTTGAGACCGCCCAAGCTGGCGATCTCGGCCCTGAAGGGCTAGCGTTTATTCCGGCGGTGGAAAGCCCCAACGGCAAACCCCTGCTAGCGGTCGCCAATGAAGTCAGCGGCACCACGACTCTATTCCAAATTGATGTTCCGGGCCCCGCTTCTGTGAATACGCCTCCGGTGGTAACCAACGTCAGTATCACCGGCAATGAAGATAGCGTCATTCCTTTGAGCTTGGCTAATTTCAGCAGTGCCTTTAGTGATGCCGATGGCAATCCTTTAACCCAGGTTCAGGTCACCAGCCTACCCAGCAATGGTACCCTGCAACTCAATGGTTCCAACGTGACCCAAGGGCAAGAAATCAGCTCTGCCGGCCTAGAAACTCTGACCTTTACCCCGGCGGCGAACTTCAATGGCAGTACCAGCTTTAGTTGGAATGGCTTTGATGGCAATGATTTCGCCAATACGGGAGCCCAGGTAACGGTGACGGTTGAGGATCAACCGGAATTTATTTCCCTGAACACCAACATCCAGGTTGCCTACATTGCCTACTATGGCCGTGGCGCAGATCCTGAAGGATTAGCTTACTGGAATCCGATTTTGGTTAACGATAACATCAACTATGCTCCCCGCAATGGTGATTTTCTCACCGGCAATGAAATCAATCTCTACAACCAACTCATTAATAGTTTTGGGAAATCACTGGAAGCTGATTCACTTTACGCCAATAAGACTGACAGCGAACAAGTTGATATAATTTATGACTTTGCCTTTGGACGTCCGGCAGACGATGGTGGTAAAGCCTTCTGGACAAATAAACTAAGCCAAAGCGAGATCACCTTGCCTGCTCTGGCCCTAGAAATTGCCCTCGGTGCCCAAAATGAGGATGTTAATGTCTTCAACAATAAGCTCGCCAGCACAGGGCTATTCACACCGTCTATCAATACACCGACGGAAATCAACGCCTATCAAGGCACCTCCGGTGAAAGCTTTGGTCGTCAATGGCTAGACCCCTTTGATGTCTCAGTTAGCACCCAAATCCAGGTGGATAGCGGACTCAATGCCTTAGTTAACAATATCCCCTTGGTCTAGGGCGTTATTTTCTAGCCCATAAAATCCATCAATGGCAGGAGCGACGCATTTTTCTCCTGCTTTTTTTGGCCATGGCGAGAGCTAGAATGGGTCTAGACCTAGGGATTTTTCCGACTTTTTTTTAACGATGACCAGTGACCTCCTCCAAGAATTAGACCAGGCGGTGCAACAACGCCGTAACTTTGCCATTATTTCCCACCCGGACGCGGGCAAAACCACCCTCACCGAAAAACTCTTGCTCTATGGAGGAGCGATTCACCAAGCCGGGTCGGTCAAAGCCCGCCAAGCCCAACGCAAAGCTACCTCGGACTGGATGGAAATGGAACAGCAACGGGGGATTTCGATTACCTCGACGGTGTTGCAATTTTCCTACCAGGATTGCCAGGTAAATTTATTAGATACCCCTGGTCACCAAGACTTTAGTGAAGATACCTACCGCACCCTAGCCGCCGCCGATAATGCGGTGATGTTAATTGATGTAGCTAAGGGATTAGAGCCACAAACTCGCAAATTGTTTGAAGTGTGTCGTCTGCGGGCCTTACCGATTTTTACGTTTATTAATAAATTAGACCGCCCCGGCCGCGAACCCATCGAACTTCTAGATGAAATTGAAAAAGAATTAAACCTTCCCACCTATGCGGTGAATTGGCCCATCGGCACTGGCGATCGTTTCAAGGGTATTTTTGACCGTCGTAGCCAAAAAATTCATTTATTTGAGCGCCAATCCCACGGCAGTAAAGCCGCAACGGAAACCATTATTGGTCTCGATCATCCTGACATTGAAACTCTGCTAGAACCTGACCTCTACGCCCAATTATTAGAAGAACTCGAACTAATTACTGAATTAGGCGGCGAATTAGACCTCGAAAAAATCCATGCGGGAAAAATGACACCGGTGTTTTTTGGTAGTGCCATGAGCAACTTTGGGGTGCAATTATTTTTAGATAATTTTCTAGAGTTTGCCCTCAAGCCCGGAGGACGCAATTCTTCCTTGGGAGTACTAGACCCCACCTATCCTGAATTTACCGGCTTTGTCTTCAAGCTCCAGGCCAATATGGACCCGAAGCACCGAGACCGGGTGGCCTTTGTCCGAGTTTGTACGGGTAAATTTGAAAAAGATATGACCGTCAGCCATGCCCGTACCGGCAAAACAGTCCGCCTTTCTCGCCCCCAAAAACTTTTTGCCCAAGACCGAGAATCCATTGAGGAAGCCTATCCTGGGGATGTGATTGGTCTTAATAATCCGGGGGTTTTTGCCATCGGCGATACAATCTACATGGGCGAAAAGCTTGAGTATGAAGGCATTCCTTGTTTTTCGCCGGAATTATTTGCTTACCTCAAAAATCCTAACCCTTCTAAATTTAAGCAGTTCCAAAAGGGGATTCAACAATTGCGCGAAGAAGGGGCCGTCCAAATCATGTCCTCAATGGATCAGTTCCGCCGAGACCCGATTTTGGCGGCGGTGGGTCAATTGCAATTTGAAGTGGTGCAATTTCGTTTGTTGTCTGAATACGGCGTGGAGACTCAGCTCGAACCCCTGGGCTATAGTTTGGCCCGTTGGGTGGCCGGGGGCTGGCCAGCCCTAGAAAAAGCAGGGCGAGTCTTTAATACCATGACGGTTAAGGATAATTGGGAGCGTCCGGTCTTGTTATTCAAAAATACCTGGAATCTACAACAGGCAATCGGCGATCATCCTGACCTGCAATTGACGGCGGTTGCCCCGGTGGGGTCGGGTCTCCAGCCCTTAGCGAATTCTAAATCCTAGTTAGTTTTATGCCGTTGAGAAGACTCAAAGTAACGCCCAAAATTTATGTTTTAATGGCGATCGCCATTTTACTGCCCGTGACCGCCTGGGGAACCCTGCATAATTTCAGAATCACCATGATGCTACTGACAGGGTTTGCTCTAGCCTATCTGAGTAAAGGCATGCGCCGCTCCCCTAGCGGATTAAAATAGGAGGACACTCTTTAGACCTTAACTCGTATGAAAGATGAGCACCACCATAGAAACCGACCTCAAGGAAATATTTACCAAATTTGACCAGCGGTTTGACCGACTAGAGCAACGGCTAGACCGCCTTCAAACGGATATGACCGAAATAAAAATAGATGTATCAACCATCAAGGTGGAAATGGGCTCCCTCAAGGAGGATGTCAAAGACCTCAAGGGACGCGCCAGTGCTCAGATATGGACATTGATTCTTTCAATTGTTGGAGCCTTGGCCGCCGGGGTCATCAAGTTCGGCTTCTTTCCCAATCCTTAAAGGTCAATGTTAGTTAGGGATTGCTAGAAAATTATTTACTGTTCATTAACCCCTGGATCAATTCCGCTTTCAACCTAAATGGATATCAAAAACGGCTTTGTTGGTACGGTAGGGAATACCCCCCTAATTCGACTCAATAGTTTTAGCGAACAAACGGGGTGTGAAATCCTCGCCAAGGCGGAATTTCTTAACCCTGGGGGGTCTGTCAAGGACAGAGCGGCCCTAGAAATTATTGAAGATGCGGAACGGCGGGGTCTACTCAAGGCCGGGGGGACAGTGGTGGAAGGAACGGCGGGGAATACCGGTATTGGGCTAGCCCATATTTGCAACGCCAAGGGCTATCGTTGTTTGATTGTGATTCCTGAAACCCAATCCCAGGAAAAAATCGACCTACTCCGTACCCTGGGGGCCGAAGTGCGGACGGTGCCAGCGGTGCCTTACCGCAACCCGAATAATTATGTCAAACTCTCGGGGTGTATTGCCGCAGAAATGGACAATGCCATCTGGGCTAATCAATTTGATAACCTAGCCAACCGCGACGCCCACTATAAAACTACGGGGCCAGAAATTTGGGATCAAACCGATGGGACGGTGGATGCCTGGGTCGCCTCGACCGGCACGGGGGGAACCTACGCGGGGGTTGCTCTCTACCTCAAACAACAATCAGAAACGATTAAATGTGTGGTGGCAGACCCCCTGGGCAGTGGGCTCTATAGTTTTATCAAAACCGGCGAAGTTAAAATCGAAGGCAATTCCATCACCGAGGGCATTGGCAATAGTCGTATTACTGCCAATATGCAGGATGTGCCCATTGATGATGCTCTGCAAATTGATGATACAGAAGCCCTGCGGGTGATCTATCAATTATTGCGGCGGGATGGCTTATTTATGGGCGGTTCCGTTGGCATTAATGTCGGAGCGGCGATCGCCTTAGCGAAACAAATGGGCCCCGGGCATCGTATTGTCACCATTCTTTGTGATGGGGGAGCCCGCTATCAATCCCGCATTTATAACCCTGAATGGTTGGCCAGCAAAGGATTACGGATTCCCGACTAGAAGGGGATTTCATCGAAGTTCTGGGTCTCGGCTGGGGCGGAAGCCGGCCCTGAGTCCATTCCGTAGTCCATGGGCTCTGTTTTGGCAACCGGGGGTCTGGATGCCATGGCGCTTCCATCCAGCTTAACCACCCGCGAGGCGACCAATTCTCCCCGTTTTTCCTTGAATCCTTCGGGTCGCTCCACCATTTGCATACTTAGTCGTCCTTCGATCAACAGGCGATCGCCTTCGTGGTAGGATTCCTGCATTTCCGTGGCCAGATTACCCCAACCGACGACCTTGAGGGTGGCACTCGGGTCTTCGGGACGGGCTCCGGAAAATTCGACCAAAAGCGTGGTGACGGGGGTTTGATTCTCTTGGGTAAAGCGCAATTCTGGATTACGGATGACCGTTGCCATCAAAACACAGCTATTCATAAGACACCGACACTCCTAGTAAAGACAAGGGACAAATTAATCTCCCCCTATCTTAAAAGAAGTTCGGAGTTTCGCTTTGGGTTTTATCAATAAACTTTTGCACCTGGGAGCGGTAGTTCCGCAAATGATAATCCACCCAGTCCCGCTCTTCACTATTGGCATAAATATGCACCAAGGGTTCCCCCGCATCGGGTAAAATTAACACCCAATTGTCATTATGGGGAAAAATGATTTTCACGCCATCCACCAATTCCAGATGATGATTGCGGTGAATTTCCACCAAATAACGCATCAAAGCCCCTTTCACCTTCCAGGAACAGCGCACCACGCAGGATTTGTGATAAATCCGTGGCAATTCGGCTCGAACGTGGGCCAACGTGCGTTTTTGCAGGGTCAACATTTCCATCACCTTGGCAATGCTAAACATGGCATCAAACCCAGGATGGAGGCGGGGAAAAATAAAGCCCATATCGCCACTCCCCCCCAGCACGACATTGGCATTGGACTGGGACGCGGCCATGAGGGCAGTCGGATTAGCCTTGGTGCGAATCACTCGACTTTGATGGCGACGGGCCAGGTGTTCGACGGCGCTAGAGGCTTGAATTGGCACCACGACGGTGCCCTGGGGATAGGCCGTCAGCGTCATATGCACCATCAGGGCCGTCAGTAATTCCCCCCGAATCGGTAGGCCGGATTCATCCACCAGGATTAATTGCTCGCCATTGGCGGAGACCTGTACTCCCAGGCTGGCTTTTAGGGCTTCGACCACCTGGCCCAGTTGATTGAGCAGGGTTTCTCGCTCTTCGTTGGTCACGGCGGTTTGGCGCAGGCTGGCATTTAGGACCACCGCATCACAGCCAAATTTACTTAGCAGTAGGGGTAAAATAGCCCCGGAGACACCATAGGCATAGTCGATGACAATTTTAGGACTGCTATGGGTCAAGGTCTCTACATCCAGCAAGGTTTCAAAGGCATGACGATAGGTTTCTAGCACCTGCGCCGGGTAGGACATTTCACCAATTTCAGGAATACTGACTCGCCGCAGGTCTTCTTTGAAGTAGGCGCCTTCGATTTTTTTCTCAGCGGCTTTAGAAATATTAATACCCTGGCTGTCGAGGAATTCAATCAGCAAAAATTCCGGGCGATCGGGATGGATACGGACATGAATACCGCCGACGACTTTTAATTTGGGGATCATCGTGCGGGCAATGGGAATGGCCGTGGCTTCCAGGTTTTGGATATTGATGCCCACGGACATTAAGCCGGCAATCAGAGAACGGGTCACCATACGAGCGACGTTGCGCTGGTCGCGGGAGACGACAATTTCAGTCCCTGGTTTGAGGGTTGAGCCGTAGGCGGCGCCCAGTTTGACGGCAAATTCCGGCGTAATGTCAATATTTACAACCCCAGATACCCCCCGTTGACCAAAAAGGTTGCGGTGGGCTGTGTTGCCCCAGATCAAGTTGAGGTTCAAAATCGCGCCGGGCTCAACTCGTTTACTGGGCCAAATTTTGACATTGGCATTGATCTGGGCTTCTTCGCCGATAATACAAAGAGGCCCGATAACGACTCCTTCTAGCACCTGGGTGCGACGTTCAACCCGAGAGCCCCGACTGACCACACAGGCCGCCAAGAAGGCTTCATCCCCAATAATCACACCATTGCCAATGATGGCGCGTTTCAGCTCAGCACCGACCCCCACGGTGACATTGTCGCCAATCACAGTTCCTGGTTCGATCAAGGCATTGGGCCCAATGCGGCAATTATCGCCAATCAAGACCGGTGGGGTTAGAACCGCTGTGGGATCAATGCTGGTATCTTCGCCGACCCAAATACCGGGTTCAATTTCGGCTTGGGCGAGGTCAAGATACACTTTCCGTTCCAGGGCATCGTATTGAGACTCACGGTAGGCTTCTAAATGCCCAACATCACACCAATAGCCCTCGGCAATGTAGCCATACATCGGCTCTTTGTTTTCCAACAGAAGGGGAAAGAGGTCGGTGGAAAAATCACTCTCTTCGTTGGGCGGTAGATAATCGAGGAGTTCGGGCTCCAGGATATAAATCCCCGTGTTGATCGTGTCCGAAAAAATTTCGCTGGTGGAGGGTTTTTCTAAAAATCGGCAAATGCGCTGGTCTTCGTCGGTAATCACCACCCCAAACTCAATGGGATTGGGCACCCGCGTTAAAATCAGGGTTGCCTTGGCTTGCTTTTGGCGGTGAAAGGCGATCGCCGCTGTCAGATCAAAATCGGTGATGCTGTCGCCACTAATCACCAAAAAGGTTTCATTCAAAAGTTCTTCGATATTTTTGACACAGCCCGCTGTACCCAGGGGATGTTCGTCTTCAACGGCATAACTCATCTGCACCCCATAATCACTGCCATCACCGAAATAATCCCGCAGAACATCCGGCAGGTAATGGAGGGTGGCGATGACTTCGGTAATATTGTGGCGTTTGAGAAGATTAATAATATGGGCGGCGATCGGTCGATTCAAAATCGGTACCATCGGCTTAGGCAGGTCGCAGGTCAAAGGACGTAGACGAGTTCCGGCTCCCCCTGCCATCAGCACTGCTCGCATAAATTCTCCCAGGTAAAGGTTGCCTTCATATTAAACAAATTTTTGAACGTTCTGCCGCGATGCATTGGCCATACAAATGTACGCCTAAACCTCTGCTTGATCGGTGTCGTTGCTCCATCCCTTGGCTTGATGGCTCGTCATAGGGCGCACAAATACAGTGCCGCCAAGTCTTTCAGTGCTTAATTTAGTCTTCCGCAAGCTAAGATTAGGGGTTAATTAGTCAAAATATTATCAGTAAAAATCTATGCCACTGAGTTGGAACGAGATTAAAAGTCGGGCGATCTCCTTTCAAAAGGAATGGGAAGAAGAAACATCAGAAAAGGCAGAGTCCCAATCATTTTGGAATGAATTTTTTAATGTCTTTGGTATTTCGCGGCGCAGGGTCGCTAGTTTCGAGCAACCGATCAAGAAGGCAGACAATAAGCAGGGATTTATTGATTTGCTCTGGAAAGGGGTAATTTTAGTTGAGCATAAATCAAAGGGAAAGGATTTAGAAAAAGCAACGCAACAGGCTAAGGATTATTTTCCTAATTTAAAAGAGCATGAGTTACCGCGTTATATTTTAGTGTCAGATTTTCAACGGTTTAGACTTTATGATTTGGATTCGGGGAATGAATCAGAATTTGAGTTAAGTTATTTTGTTGATAATGTTCATTTGTTTGATTTTATTGCCGGGTACGAAAAGCGAGTTTATAAAGATGAAGATCCGGTGAACATTGCGGCGGCGGAGTTGATGGGAAAACTTCATGATCGCCTCAAGGAAATTGGTTATGCTGGGCATGATTTAGAAGTTTATCTAGTGCGGTTATTATTTTGTTTATTTGCGGATGATACAGGCATTTTTAATAAGGGTATTTTCTGGGAATATGTTGATCGTCATACCAAGGAAGATGGTAGTGACTTGGCGATGCACGTTGCTTCTATTTTTCAGATATTGAATACACCAACGGAAAAGCGTTTAAAAAATCTAGATGAGAATCTAACCCAATTTCCCTATGTGAACGGTAAATTATTTGAAGAGTCGATACCTGTGGCGGCATTTGATAGTAAAATGCGCGAAATGTTGTTAGAGGCGTGTGGATTTGATTGGGGGAAAATTTCGCCAGCAATTTTTGGGTCAATGTTTCAAGCGGTAATGAATCCTACCGAAAGACGCAATTTAGGAGCGCATTATACGTCTGAAAAGAATATTCAAAAATTAATTAAGCCATTATTTCTGGACGATTTATATTCAGAGTTTGAAAAAGTCAAGGGCAATAAAACCCGATTAAAAGAATTTCATCAAAAGATTGCTAATTTATATTTTCTTGATCCTGCTTGTGGTTGTGGAAATTTTTTGATTATCACTTATCGAGAGTTACGGGATTTAGAGATTTTGGTGTTGAAAGAGTTGAATAAAACGGGACAATTGTTCACAGACATTAGTGCAATTATTCAAGTAGACGTGGATCAGTTTGCGGGTATTGAATATGATGAGTTTGCGGTGCGAGTAGCGGAAGTAGCGATGTGGTTAATTGATCACCAGATGAATATTAAGGTGAGTAATGAGTTTGGGCAATATTTTGTGCGGTTGCCTTGCCATTGAAGAAAGCGGCGAAGATTGTTCATGGAAATGCATTGCGGATTGATTGGAGGTCTTTGACCACCCCTAACCCCTCCTTAAAAGGAGGGGAACAAGAGCATTTGGCATATAAAGCGATTAGTAATTTGTCGAATAAAAAGGAATTTCGGCGCGAGTTACGGAATAATGCAACACCGGCGGAAGTTAAACTATGGCAAGCCTTATCTAGTAAAAAATTAGAGGGTTTTAAGTTCAGAAGACAACATTCAATTGGTCGTTATATTTTAGATTTTTTCTGTCCGAGTGCTAATTTGGCGATCGAATTAGATGGAAGTCAACATTTTTCGCCAGAGGGTCAAGAATATAATCAACAAAGAGATGATTTTTTGCGATCTGTAGGAATTACGGTAGTTCGTTATCCTAATAACTTTGTGTTTGAAAATTTAGAGGCAGTTTTAGACGATATTCGCTCTTATCTGACCACTCCTGAGCTTCCTTTTGAGAGTTTTACCTCTCTTAGCTCCTCCTTTGAAGGAGGGAAACTGGAAGGACAAGGAGGACATCAGTTTGATTTTATTTTAGGAAATCCGCCATTTGTTGGCTCTAAGATGATGACTGAATCTCAACGGCAAGACCTACTTTCAGTTTTTAATGAGGCTAAAGGTGCAGGGGTTATGGATTATGTTTCGGCATGGTATGTTAAAGCCGCTCAGTATCTTTCGGGTGCATCCCAGTTAAGATAGTACTTTGAGACTCAAGACGGGGGATCGATTGAGATAAGCGCAACGGAGACGCAAAATACGAGGAACATTCTCTCGATTCCAACGGGCACCAGAAAGCTTTACCCGAGCTCCAACTTG